>NZ_NMPS01000077.1:0-8552 GCF_002261125.1 Siphonobacter sp. BAB-5385
ACGTAACGGCATGATGAATTCAGATACTTACGCCTGACGTAGTCAGTCGTAGGGTTTTTGCCGTATTGATTCTTTCGTAATCCCCTTTGCGTCTATGTTTCAGAACTATCTCAAACTCGCCCTCCGCAATCTCTGGAAAAGCCGCCTTTTTACCGGCCTGAACATGCTGGGCCTTTCGCTGGGTCTGACGGTTTCGTTACTGCTATTCTTGTACATCAAGGATGAGTTAGCCTTTGATCGGTACCATCGACAGGCCGAGCAAATTTATCGGGTGAATCTGGCGGTGTCGTTTGACGGCAAGGAAGAGAAATGGGCGACGGCTCCGAACATCATCGGCCCAACCATGCAGGAGAAAATTCCCGGCGTGAAGCAGCAGGTTCGGTTTCTGAAACACAACTTCGGAGAATCGGCTTTCATTACGACGGGCGAAAAGAAATTCGTTGAGAAAAGCCTGTACTGGGCCGATTCCACGCTTTTTAAGGTATTTGATCTTCCACTCGTACAGGGAAATCCCCAAACGGCACTTGAAAAGCCGAATCAGGTACTGATCAGTCAGCGTACGGCAGAGCGTTATTTCGGTAACGAAAATCCGCTTGGCAAAGACCTCAAAGTAGATAACCGCACGACCCTGGAAGTAACGGGCGTCTACGCCGATTTTCCGGATCATTCCTCGTTCGATGCCAACCTAATTGGTTCCTTTGCTACGGAAACCTGGGCGTATAAAAACCTTTCCTGGAGCAATGCCAGTTTTGAAACCTACGTCCTGTTAAATCCTCAGACCCAGCCTACTTCGGTCGAGCGGCAGTTGGACAAGCTGATTAAGCAGAATGTCCCCGAAGAGAACCGTTACTATACGGCTTACCTGCAACCCTTAACGGACATGCATTTACATTCCGAAGACGTTGCCCACGTATACACCCAAAAAATCGGTGACCCGCAACAGGTACGGATTCTGGTTGTACTGGCCTTTGTCGTACTGGTCATTGCCTGTATCAATTACATGAACCTGAGCACGGCTCGCTCTCAGCAACGTTTTCGTGAGGTGGGGATCAATAAGGCCCTGGGAGCTTCCCGCAGTTTGGTTGCCCGTCGGTTCTATATCGAAACGGCGATTCTGGTGTTGCTGTCCATTCTGTTGAGTATCGCTCTGCTGGAAGCTTTTTTACCCGTATTCAATAGCCTTGCCTCACGAAACCTTACGGCCCATGCGATTCTGTCACCCGAAGTCATTGTCGGATTACTACTGACGGGAACCCTCGTGACGCTGATTGCTGGTTCGTATCCGGCGTTGTACCTGTCGTCCTATTCCCCTAAAAATCTGTTACAAACCACTTTCCGGGCCAATACCGGAGCCGGATTGTTCCGGCGTAGTCTGGTAGTCATCCAGTTTACGGCTTCCATAGTGCTCGTCATCAGTAGTATCATTTTCTACCAGCAGCTTCGGTTTGTACAACATCAGAAGCTGGGGTATCAGCCCGAACAGGTGGTAGCGGTTACTACCGTTGCGGCGGAGTCCAAAACGCAGATTGACGGACTCATGAACCGCGTCCGCTCCCTTCCCGATGTGGTGGAAGTATCCCGGGCCCAGACGTTTCCGGCCAGTGGCGGCAGTGGTCGTTCCCTGCGAAAGAGTCTACAGTCGTCGGAAGAATTCAAAATGACGACCAATCACGCGACGCCGGATTTTGTACAGGTGCTCGGCCTGAAACTGATTGCGGGAAAAACCCTTCCCTCGATTCCTAAAGATGCCAAAGACACGACGGTTCAGGTCGTATTGAACCGGAAGGCGGTAGCTTTTCTCGGATACACGCCGGAAAACGCCATCGGCCGCAAAGCGTACGGGCTTTTCGGTGATAACAATACGGAGATCGTGGGCGTCGTCGAGGACTTTCATTTTGAAAATTTTCATCAACCCATCGGGGGTTATGCTTTTCATAATGCCAATACTGAATCGTATCGCTACCTGCTGGTGAAACTTCGCACGCAGCGGCTGACGCAGGCCATGTCGCAGCTGGAAAATGCTTTCTCGGAGAGTATGCCGCAGTCGGCCTTTGAATACACCTTTCTAGATCAGTACCTAAATAATCTTTACCAGACTGAACAGCGAACGGCCCAGGTCGTGCTAGTTTTCTCCATCCTGACCATCCTCGTTGCCTGCCTCGGTCTGTTTGGACTGGCGGCGTATGCAGCCGAACAACGGACCAAAGAAATTGGCGTTCGCAAAGTACTGGGAGCCAATGAATTTCAACTGGTTACCCTGTTATCCAGCGACTTCCTCAAACTCGTGGGCCTTGCCTTCCTGATTGCCTCGCCCTTGGCCTGGTGGATGATGAATGAATGGCTGACCAGCTTTGCCTATCGCATCCAGATTAGTGGCTGGGTCTTCGTAGCTGCCGGACTGCTGGCCTTGCTGATTGCTCTGCTGACGGTCAGTAGTCAGGCCCTGCGTGCGGCGTTGATGAATCCCGTTCGAAGTCTAAAAAGTGAATAATATTTCCCGTAAATCCTGAATCGATGCTCCGCAATTACATCCAAATCGCCCTACGGAACTTATGGAAAAACAAGTCTTTTTCCCTGATTAATATCGTCGGCCTAGCCGTGGGTATGGCCTGCTGTATGCTCATTTTACTGTACGTGCAGCAGCAACTGAGTTACGACCGTCATCACGAAAAGGCGGATGATTTGTACCGCCTGGTAACGGAATTTATCACCGAAAGCAAAACTGAACGGGCTCCCACGAGTGCGGCTCCGGTAGCAGCAGCTCTCAAAAACGAGTTTCCAGAAGTCGAAGAAGTCACCCGCGTATTCATTCCTTTTTCGGAAGATAAAGCCATTCTCAGACGGATGGAGGGCGATCGTTCCGTACAGACTTTTTACGAAAGCAAGGGAGCGTACGCCGATCCTACGTTTTTCAAAATCTTTACGTATTCATTCCTCGAAGGCAACGCTCAACGAGCGTTGGATCAACCCAATACGGTCGTGCTTTCCAAAGAAGTGGCCCAAAAGCTTTTTGGTAACGCTCCGGCTCTGAACCGGGTTATCCGGATTAGCAATAGTAACGGCGATCTGGACTTTAAGGTGACGGGTGTCTTTGAATCCAAAGGCCCCTCGCACCTGGATACGCACTACCTCATGTCCCTGCAAACGGGCGAGCTGGGAGCCTTTGTCCGAAGCATCCAGAATTTCGCGGTAAACAACATGTTCTATACCTACATCAAACTTCAACCCGGTAGCGATGCCAAGGCTCTGGAAGCCAAGTTTCCGGCCTTCATTCAAAAGTACATGGGCGAAGACTTGAAGAAGGTCGCTTTTCGTAAGAACCAGTACCTGGAATCGGTTCCACGCATTCATCTGCATACGGAAGCCGAAGGCATGTTCAATAAAAAAGGAAACAGTCAGTTGGTGTACATTCTGGCTACCGTAGCCCTTTTTACGCTACTGATTGCGTGTATCAACTTCATGAACCTGAGTACAGCACGTTCGGGCAAGCGGGCGGCGGAAGTCGGCGTACGCAAAGTCATGGGTGCTGAAAAGCAAACGCTGGTGGGTCAGTTTCTGGGTGAGTCGATGCTGATTAGTCTGCTTTCTCTTACCATTGCCATTCTGCTGGTGGAACTCAGTTTGCCGGTATTTAATCAGGTTGCTGGTACGAATCTGGACGTATCCCTGACGAAAGATTACGATAAGCTCCTGTTGTTCGTAGGGCTGGCCTTACTGACGGGCCTCGTGGCGGGTAGTTATCCAGCCTTTTATCTGTCCTCGTTCAATCCCGCTCAGGTCTTGAAGGGCAAAGCCAGTAACAGTCTGGCCGTTACGCAATTGCGTAAAGGGCTGGTTGTCTTTCAGTTTGGCCTATCGATTATGCTGATTCTGGGTTCGTTGGTGATCTGGCAGCAGATGCGTTTTCTTCAGGAAAAAGACCTCGGCTTTGTAAAAGATCAGCAGCTAGTGATTCCCCTGCGTACCTCCCAGGCCAAAGACAATTACCAGACATTCAAACAAGCCATTGAAAAAAATGCAGAGGTGGTTTCATCCGCGGCGGCTACAAGTTATCCGGGCGTTTTCGTGGCGGGCGATCAGAATTTCATACGATTGGGCCAAAACATTGAGCAGGCCGTAAACGTAAAGATGAATCACGTCAACTACGATTTTCTGGAAACCATGGGCTTTCATTTGCTCAGTGGACGCTTTTTCTCGACCAAATTTCCGGCGGATACCGCCCATCGAATCATCCTCAACGAAACGGCCGTAGCCCGATTAGGCTATACACCGCAGAATATCCTCGGTCAGCGAATCCGCTGGAAGAGTCCCAATGAACAACTGGATTATCAGGTCGTGGGCGTCGTTCGGGATTTCAATTTCATGGGTCTGCAACAGCCCATCAATAGCTTTGGATTTACGCTGGCTCCCTGGGGTCTTAATTACATGGTCATCCGAACGAATACGCCGCAAGTGAAACGGCTGCTGGCTTCGCTGGAAAACACCTGGAAAAGTCTGAACGCGGATGAGCCCTTTGAGTACAGCTTCCTCGATCAGGATTTTCAGCGTAATTACGAAGCCGAGCAAACCATGGGAACCATGATTGGCTACTTTACAGCGATCGCCATTCTGATTGCCTGTCTGGGTTTATACGGACTGGCGGCGTTTACGGCGGAGCAGCGAATCAAAGAAATCGGGGTCCGGAAAGTACTGGGAGCCAGTGTCGGTCACATTGTAGGTCTGCTTTCGAAAGACTTCATGAAACTGATGCTGATTGCGTATGTGCTGGCCGTACCCATCTCCTGGTACCTGATGAATGAATGGTTACAGGCCTTTGCGTTCCGTATTAACCTGAGCTGGGGGCTTTTCGCCGGAGCGGGAGGCATTGCGTTTCTGATTGCTCTGGCCACGGTCAGTAGCCAGACCATTCGGGCGGCGATGGTGAATCCAGTGAAGAGCCTGAAGAGCGAATAACCCGTTTATTGCCGGCGAAACGCCCCCCGTAATAAACGATTTAGTAAAACCATAGACGCCTCTACCGCGTGTCCGAAACTGTACATCAACCGTTCAGTTTCGGACATTTATCTTTTAATACTGTATTGATTATCAATATATTATCAGTACAACTCTTCAATTGGCATACTTTTAAAACACAGCCCTTTACCTGATCGTATTACTTCTTAACCAGCCGCACGTATGTCCTACATTGCTGTACCTCTACCCAGTTTGCCCGGTAAGCATGAAATTGAGATTTCAGTAACCATTAACGGTCAAAAACAGGACTTGCATTACCGGGTCGAGCTGTTTCGCTGGGACGACTGCTCGACGCCCTCGTTCAACCGCGTGGAATGCCTGCGGGAAATGCTGACGACTTACGATCAGGAATGGTCGTTGTACTACATTGGGGCTCCGACGGATGACTTTGTACCCATCACGTTCGTCAAGAAAGATGGTTTGACGAAGATGAGAACCGTGGAAATTATAGAGAGCTAACCCTCCTTTTGTCCACTAGAAAACCCCATAAGACACGATTTTTCGCGTCACTACCGATTACACGTATGCTACGGAACTACTTTAAAATCGCTTTACGAAGTCTGCTCAAAAACCGCCTGTTCACGTTTGTCAACCTGTCGGGACTATCCGTAGGCATTGTGGCCTGCTTGCTGATCAGCCTGTATGTACTGCACGAACTGAGTTACGATACCTTCCACGAAAAAGGCGATCGGATTTATCGCGTGGTTACGGACATTAAAACCCCCACGGAAACGATTCATCCGGACATTACCTCCGGACCGATGGCTCCCGCCCTCAAACAGAATTTCCCCGAAGTAGAAGCCTATACGCGGCTCTGGGGACGCACGGCGGTATTCGCCCGCAACGACCAGAAGTTTCAGGAAAACCGGATCTACATGGCCGATTCCACACTGTTCGACGTCTTTACGTTTCCCTTGCTACAAGGGGATGCCCGCACGGCTCTGAAGGCTCCCTTTAGTGCCGTGCTTACGCAGAAAACCGCGAAAAAGTACTTTGGGGACGAAAATCCGATGGGACAGACCCTGCGGATGGAAGGCAAGTTTCCGGTGAAAGTAACGGGTGTACTAAAGGACATTCCCGAAACCAGCCATATTCCCTTTGATATGCTGCTTTCGATGTCTACCCTAACGCGGGAATTACAGCCGAACGTGGACCAGCAATGGAGCAACTTTGTGTTTTACTCGTACCTATTACTGAAGAAAAATACGAACGCTCAAGGTCTGGAAGCCAAAATCCCGGCTCTCCTCGACCGACTGGCGGGCAAAGAACTGGCTCAGTTTCAGATGCACTACACGCTACGTTTGCAGCCTTTGCAGGACATTTATCTGAAGTCCGATCGCGGTGCACCTGAGCAGGGAAGCCTCAAAAACGTGTACATCTTTTCGGTCATTGCGGCCTTTATTCTGTTGCTGGCCTGTATCAATTTCATCAACCTGACGATTGCCCGGGCGAGTGAACGAGCCAAGGAAGTGGGCGTACGAAAAGTCGTGGGAGCCGAGCGGCAGCAGCTTACTTTTCAGTTTCTGAGCGAATACGTACTGCTCAGTTCGCTGGCTTTTATCATAGCGGTATTACTGAGTGAACTGATCCTGCCCTTGTTCAATGAATTTTCCGGCAAGACCATTCTCACCTCTACCCTCACCCACCCTACCTTCTGGCTCATTCTGCTGCTGCTGGCCGTTATTGTTGGACTGCTGGCGGGTCTGTATCCAGCTTTGGTGCTGTCGGGAATGAAGGCGATTACGGTGCTGAAGGGCCGCTTTGCGACCAGCCGTCAGGGACTGATCCTTCGGAAATCACTCGTCGTCTTTCAATTTGTGATTTCCGTAAGCCTGATCGTGAGTACGCTGGTGGTGTATACGCAGCTCAACTACATGCGTGGCCAGTCGCTGGGCTTTGCTAAGGATCAGATGCTAGTGCTCAACCTCAACGATCCGGGTTACCTGGACCGGCACAGCGAGTCCTTGCTACGACAATTAGGAAACGTTGCCGGAGTTGAATCCGTAACTCAATCCTCGTCCGTACCCGGCAGCGGAGCCCAGGGAGCCTACACCAGTCTCGAAAATAAGTCAGGCGATATGCAGGCCGCGAACATGGACCTTTATTCCATCGATTATACCTTCCTGAAACAGTATCAAATTCCCTTACTGGCCGGGCGGCTGTTCTCCCGCGATTACGCCACGGATTCCACGGAAGCTTTGATCGTGAATGAAGCTACCGTTAAGAACTTCGGCTACGCTTCGCCCTCGCAGATCATCGGTAAGAAATTTGACCAGTGGGGCCGCAAGGGACGCATCATCGGCGTGGTGAAAAACTTCCATTCGGCCTCTTTACGGGAGGCCATTACGGCGGCTACGTTCCGCATCAATCCCCACGAATGCCAGCAGATTTCCATCAAAGTAAAGGCCGCTCAGCTGCCCAGTACGCTTGCAACTCTGAAGACCGTCTGGGAGCGGGCAGTACCGGATCGTCCCTTCGATTATTTCTTTATCGATCAGTCGTTCAACGATAAATACAAAGGCGAAGAGCAGTTTGGTCGTTTGTTTATCTACTTTGCCAGCATTGCCATTTTCATTGCCTGCCTGGGTCTGATTGGCCTTACTTCGTACGCTACCTTTCAGCGAACCAAGGAAATCGGCGTACGCAAAGTACTGGGGGCCAGCTCCTTCCAGATTACGGCCCTGCTTTCGCGGGAATTCATCAAGCTGGTCCTGATCGCCATTCTGATTGCCAGCCCACTGGCCTGGTACGCCATGAATCGCTGGCTCGAAGATTTCCATTACCGGGCGGCCCTCCCCTGGTGGACCTTCCCAACGGCGGGCATACTGGCACTGGGCATTGCGATTCTGACGGTCAGTTCGCTAACGCTGAAAGCAGCTACGGCGAATCCGGTGAAGAGTTTAAAGACGGAGTAAGTACAAAAGAGAAGCGGTCAGAATTCAGGTTCTGACCGCTTCTCTGTTAGTACGGATCACTACGCGTAAAAGCGTTGCTTTTCTTTTACCTCGGCGACAATCGCCTCTACGGTTGATTGCACTTCGGGTGGGATGCGTAATTCCAGATTATTCTCCATCTGATTCGTTAATAACAGGGTAGCATAATACAGAAGAATATACTTTTCCCGTAATACATTTCCTTTTTCTTCCTGATGAAACAACGAAAGAACGAGTTGTTCCTGTTCGAAATAAAGGAGATAGATAAGTAAGAAATTTACGTGTTTAGGCTCCGCATTAAACGCTAGTTCCGCTACACGTTTATCTAAATTTTCGAATATATTATTCCATACTTCTAAAATAATCTTAATTACTAAAGCCTGATCGTCTTTCACCTCTAAATCTTTTATTCGTTCATAAGCGTTACCCTTTTGGGTATTTCCTTTAAGATACAACAGAGCCAGATTGTAAGACGCATCAATCTCTCCCTTGGCAATGGCTTGCAAATAGTATTGCTCCGCCTCCTCCAGCTTACCCTGCTCACTGTATAAATTAGCTAGATTATTCAAAGCATTAATCTCTCCTTTGGCAATGGCTTGCAAATAG
>NZ_NMPS01000078.1:0-1246 GCF_002261125.1 Siphonobacter sp. BAB-5385
GAAAGGCTTGCTTCGATCTAAGCAAACAAACCAGTAGGTTAAGACTTAGGAAGCTAAGCCTTAATCTAATAAAGGAGAAAGAAAAATAAGGTTATAAACTCAGCTAGGCGGGTAAATACACACAGAACGTGGCTCCCTGACCGAGTTCACTGCTTGCCGTAATGCCCCCTCCATGGTTCTCTACCACGCGTTGGCAAATGGCCAGACCAACCCCTGTTCCTGCAAATTCACTTTTAGTATGCAGCCGCTGAAATACCTGGAAGATTCGGTCCAGATACTTGGTGTCAAAGCCTACGCCCTGGTCGCTCACACTGAACTGGTGATAATAAGGAGCTGTACGTTGGGGTAATACTTCGGGCGGCAATTCATGGATCTGCCGTTGAAAATATTCTATCCGCACCTGGGGAGCTTGCCCCGCAGGCGTGAATTTGAGTGCATTGGAAAGCAAGTTTTGAAACAACTGACTGAGTTGTTGAGCATCTCCTTTAACAACAGGCAGATCATCTATATGAATGTAGGCCTGACGTTGTTCAATTTCCAGGGAAAGCGTATCCAATACGCCCGCTACTACCGCATCTACCGAGACAGGACCAAATTCCTGTTGACGTACCGCGATGCGGGAGAATTCTAGCAGGTCTTTGATCAGGCTAGACATCCGTTCACTAGACTTATTGATGCGATCCAGATAGTCGGTGATGTTGGAATCGAGTCTATCGCCCAGGCGTAGACTAAGCAAATTGCTAAAGGACAGGATCTTGCGTAGGGGCTCCTGAAGATCGTGTGAGGCTACGTAAGCAAACTGCTGTAAATTGTCATTGGAGCGTTTGAGGTCCTGATTGGCCAAGGTCAGCTCCTGGGTTCGTTGCTGAACCTGATTTTCGAGGATCTGCTGCAATTCCCGTTGGGCGGTGATGTCCTGAGCGATACCGAGGACTTTAAGCGGCTTCCCGTTTGCATCGAAATAAACCCGTCCCAAGGCGTGAATCAGCGTTCGGTGGCCCGTTTTACTGTTAATGATCGAGTGGGTCACGTTGTAGCGGGCCTCAGGTCCCGCCAGAATGGTGTTTTGCAGATGATCACGCACGTAATCCTGCTCGGCTTCGCCCACTCCGCCGATGAACGTTTCGGTATCCGCCGTTAGATTATCAAAACCAAACCATTCGGCTACGCGAGCCGAGCAGGTTAACAGATTACTGGCAATATCCACGCTAAAGGTGCCTAGCCCGGCCACCTCAATTGCACTTTG
>NZ_NMPS01000079.1:0-35806 GCF_002261125.1 Siphonobacter sp. BAB-5385
TGGTTTGTTTGCTTAGATCGAAGCAAGCCTTTCTATTAGTTGGGTTCATTCAATGGGATAAGGTATCTGTGCATTCCAGGTAGAGGTATAAGATGGGGCATTTTAAACATCGTACTGGCGTCAGATAAAAGGTTAATCCTAATCACCTCTAACGAGTCCTCTGCTAGTGAGCGAAGCGAATGGCCAATCAAGGCACAGACATGTGATCTCGCTTCACCATATAAAAGGCAAAACTTTTCGGTCGATCCATTTCGTTAATCACTTCTTCCGGAGTGAAGCTTTTACGTAAAAGAGCCTTTGTTTCTTCAGAAATTGAATCAAAACTAAAACTCACGAACACATGCTGCACCGTGTCACTGGCCATGAAGGTTGTGTCCAAGGAAACGCCATTTTGAATACTCTTAAACTGCAATCGATGAAAGCCTTTTCTTAAGTGACATTCATGCGTATCCCAATAGTCTGCGATGCCTGTATAGGTCAAGGTATCTTTCAAAAGCAACTGCCCGTCCAAGTAGACTTCGAAGTCCGTCCGAGTGATTTTAGGGCTGCCATTTTCATACCAGATAACGAGCCGACTGTTTAAGGGATTGGACTCACAGGCTAAGAAGACAGCAAGACCTATGATCAGAGTTGATAGGAACACAAAGCGTTTCATTGCAAAGGTTATCGGTTATCTGTTGCATAATACATGATGCCTTGCTTATCACCAACTTTTATGGCTTAGCTATATAACTCCACTGTGGAGGCTCGTCATGATGAAGCACGTCAAAGCCCCGCCCGGAGGAAAAATCACATCGTTGATTATCAGGCAATTGCGGTTACTGGATTTGGGTTAGCTATATAGTACACTGCATAATGTCTAGTCTAGTCTATCCAGTAGCTCTCATCAATGATATGCTCAACCCCAGGCTTTAGCTCTGGCGTAAGCATTCCTCTCATGTATATATATTCTTTTATAGCCGGGTAAGCTGCTTTCACCAAGGCCCAAATCTTCTTATTTTGATACTGATCCTGCGATTGAAGTATGCTGTAAATTGGCCAATACGTGGCCCGTTTCGCTAGTAGCCCTAATTCATCATTCCAGTAAAAATCAATTCCTTCATCAATGGCTCTCATTTGCGATTTGAAATGTTCGATCCGATAAGGCTGCCCTTGTAGGTAAAATACCTTTGTTTCTAAGTGGATCAAGGTATCCAAATCAACACTCTTCTCGTTACCACGGCTCCAGATCAATCGGTTCATTAGGGTATCTCTCAGGTAATACTCACGCTCAAATGCAGTGATATATTCCAGTGTATAACCATTGGGGAAAGCTCTTTTTCACGTCTGATGTTTAGAACATTTTTATCTATGCCGCTGGCAAGTTTAAGCTTTTGCCAGTAGTAATGATCCTGCTTTGACTGACAGCCCAGCAAGAGAAGTCCTAAAAAGAAACAGATAGCCGTTCGTTTCATAGATCAGGTTTGGAGACGGCTAAACCTAATCACTAGTTTTGAAAGTTCCTACAGGAACACCCCGGGGGTGGGTCAGACGCATTAAGCAACCGGGGAGGGTTTGACAGGTACTCTTTCACGCTCGAAGGTATACAACACTCGGGTAGCCGTTTATGGACAGGGCTGCCAGGAGGCCGATTCACCAACAATGAGTGGACTAGGTCCTATAATGGCTGGGCAGATTACATTGGATATACCCGCCTTTTCCTTGTTCTCTCGGCTTTCATCGTAATGAAAGGTTAGATAGAAAACCGTGTCTCTTTTCTTGAATTCGTCTGGGAGATTCAGTACCGCTGCCTGAGAGGTATAGATCGTACTTGCGTACACCGGAAGAGGAAGGTCTGTGCGTGGTTCCAGAAAGGTCACTAAGGAAGCTTTAACGGGGCAGTACTCCATAGTATAGTGAACCGCTACACAGGCACTCTTCGTACGAACGGCAGCGTCGTCTTTTGAGCAGGATAAAAGGGCTAAAACCAGCAGGGGTACGATCAGTATAGGGTATTTCATAGGTGTAGATTTTATTCGTAGTGCATAGACCCTGAATGCTACGCATAGGTTGCAAAGCCGTTCATCCGAATTCCGTTCATAACTGGCCATAGTAGTACGATCTTAGACAAGCCAACGTCTACCTTAACCGTCTACCTATGCACGCCTACAAAGAGTTTATCATAACCTTCCTGGTTACCCTGGTAGGAATGTTCGCCTGCGTTTTCACAATCGAAGTTCTTTACCGGGTGATTAAAGGCTTATCCTTTCAAGAAGCGATGGCACTCTATCAGCCTGACTATAGCCACGTAGGAGTCGCTTGTGCGATCGCTGTTGTCGTGACGTATGGAAGGAAAAAGCCTGCTTCTGAGGAGAAGCAATAGTACCGGATGCTCTTCTAGTAGGATGTAGGATTTTTAACGCCCTTGTAAATCAGTCTATTATCTCTAGCTATTTTTCCGCAACTTCGGAAAAATACAATCACCCTCTACCGTGACTACGATTAAACTAGAAACACTGATTGATGCTCCTATTGAGAGCTGCTTTGATCTGGCCAGAAGTGTCGATGCTCATGTACTATCGGCTGAACAAACCAGCGAACGAGCCGTGGCAGGGCGAACCAGTGGTTTACTTGAGAAGGGAGAAGAGGTGATCTGGGAAGCCATTCACTTTGGCATCAGGCAGCGACTGACTATTCGAATGCTTGAAGTGAACCCTCCCCATTTCTTTAGTGACCAAATGATTCAGGGAGCCTTCAAGTCGATGCTTCACAAGCATTCCTTTGTAAGCTACCAGGCAAAGACCTTGATGATCGATGAGTTTGTGTATGAGGTTCCGTTCGGACCACTAGGGGCACTTTTTAACAAACTTATCCTGAAAGCCTACATGGCCAAGTTCCTAAAGAAGCGTAACTTAATTCTGAAGCAGATCGCCGAAGTAAAATCTTAGTGATCAGCTTGATAACCCTTCCTCCGCTGATAGGCTATTAGAGGAATAGCTTGCCTGCGTTTATCCAGCCCTTTAACTTCAGCATTTTGCACTAGTTAACCTTTTTTGTCACCCCTGAAGCACCTTTCCTTACTACTGCCGCCCGTTGAACCCCTTCTATTTTACTCAGAAAATACCTTTGTGTAAAGGGCCATTCAAGAAAGAGCCAGATGAAAATACGTGCATCCTCATCTTTTAAAGAACCGTGTTTCTGCGGTTTATTTCCGCCTGAAGATTTTTTATTTCTTCAGAATTCCTGTACCCAATCAGAAAAGAAATAACTATTAAAATCACCGGTAAAAGAAAACCCTTATTTATAGCAGCGTACACCGCAATACCGATAAGTACACCGATGTACACAGCCGTTGTGATCTTTTTTGAGTTTATTTTCTTTTCTTCCGACACTAATTCTTCGCGTGTCATGGTCGCATAATCTTTACTTGATAACATAGGACTGGTTGGGTTAAGGGAAACAGTTAGATAGGTTTTTGTAACGAATGGGTATACAGCCTATCAGTCGTCTTGTACGGAATACGAACGATCAGGCTCCAGGGATTGCCTACCCCTTGTCACAAGATAGTTAATTTCTGGCATCTCGCAAAAAGAGCTTCTACGGGTATGGTAAACAGTAGTTAATTGACTGTGTTTTGCGTGGGCCAGTGTGTGATTGCACCTAATAACGACTGTCAATGACAGGCTCCCTGCCCGAAACGAGTGGCTCACTTCCCATCATTTCAACGTTCGAGTACAGCTGCTTTTTGATTGCTAAATACGAAGCTTTTACCAGTAGCCAGATCCGTTGGTTTAAATCCTCATCGGAAGATTGAAGTATGGCATATTCAGGCCAGAAACTTGCTCTCCGAAAAAACATCCCCAACTCGTCGCACCAGTAGAAATTCGCTCCGCTGTCGCTACTGGCCGTGGGTAACCTGAACCGCTCTACCGGATAGCTCCTCCCCTTTACCAAATATGACTGACTTTCCAGGTGCCACAAGGTATCGAAAGCAGCATAAGAATGCTTCCGAAAAAGAAGCCGATTAGCAACCGTGTCCCGGATGTATTCGATCGTATCGAAGGAGGTTTGGTAAGCTATGGTGTAGCCCTTTCTAAGAGCCGTCTTTACAATAGTCGTATGAGTAGTGTCGAATTGTGCCGCTCCACGAATCCTGATGCTTTGCCAATAGTAGCGATGCTCGTTAGGCTGACAGGCGAGCAGAAGAAAGCCCAGAAAAAAACAGATAACCTTCATCCGTTCGTAGACATCTAAAGCTAAATCGGAACGTTCCTGCCCGGCATTCATTTCTTTGCCTTTAAGCCGAGATAGGTACGTCAATGGTAACCCGTGTGCCCTGCTGGGGTTTGCTGTCGATATTCAGATTGCCTTTGAGCAAATCAACGCGTCGATGTAGGTTTTTTAATCCGAGTCCGCTAGTGGACAGGGAGGCGGGCTGATGAAGCAGAAAGCCTTCTCCATTATCCGCAATACGAATAGCCAGGGTATGGGGCCGATACGAAAAGTGAACTTCAATCTGACTGGCTCTGGCGTGTTTAAGGGCATTAGAGAGAATCTCCTGCACCATACGAAATAGCATCAAATCCTGCCGGTCGGGCAAGGCATAAGGGGTGCCATCCAGCTTTACTTCGATGGCCTTTTGACTCGCTTTCCGAATGCGGTCCGTTTCAAACACCACACTTTCGTAAAGGCCAAACGATTCGATCGCCTCGCTATTCAAGGTTTTGGTAACGTCCCGAACGGCCTGTACGGCTACCTGCAGGAGGTCATTTACCTCATTGACCTCCTGCTTAAGGGTAACATCCGATGTTTTATTCCGTAAGGTGTACAGGCCCAGTCGAACGACGGTTAATAACTGGCCAATGTTATCGTGTAACTCTTCACTGATGTGCTGCAGGGTAGAATTCTGGATCTCGATCTGGGATTCCAGTAACTCCCGATTGAAAGCCTCCTTCAGTGACTGCTGCTGCTCCTGATGCTGCCGATACCGTTGTTGATGGCGGATGGTCATGAAAATGATAAAGCCTGCCAGAATGACCAGCAGGACTGAAACCACAACGGTAGTAATCAGAAAGCCCAGTGAAAAGGTCATATCCCAGGGTTGAGCTCAGGCTTTTCCTGCTTGCGTAGAAAAGTGATGGCGAAACAGACATACAAAAACACATTGGCCACATCCCGAATGATTTGAAACCAGTAGTGTGCCCGCAGGTCATTACCCATGGCATTATGCAATGCATTTTGAGGTAGACAGGTTGCTATATAAAGCAGATGACCACAGCAAATCCAAAATAAAGAATAGTTAAACACGGAACGAGTTGCCGGCAGTTGTAAAATGCGGTAAAAATACCAAAGTGACCACATACTCGTGAACACCATGGAAGTCATCCAAGCATTGCTTGCAAAGATGGTTGTAAGGGGCTGCCAGAAAACCATATTGACAAAATAAAAAACCCAGAAGGCTACCAGAACTCGTAACAACCACCGGCTACGAAGCTCCTGATAGAATCCCAGTGTCGTTAAGGTAAAGTTTATAGGTACATAGGTTGTATAGACCACTATGTTATTATGATACCTAATACGAGCATAGCTGGCGATCATTTCAGTGATAAAAGATTGCAGCACTACCAACCAAAAGTAACGAAGACTAGGTGGTAAACTTTTAAAGCGGAAGATACCTGCGATAATGGCTGTGATCATAAATATGAGCCACGGAAGCATGGTTAAATCAAAAGCCATCGGATCAATTATTGGCACGTGTTAGGTGGTGGACAAAGTTTACCCAAGTTATAGTATTCATCCGAAGAAGATTTTTCTGTATTGCTTGATTTAGAACTGTGGACCGAATAAATGATTGTCAGATGAGCCTCACCCGCATCCGTTTTTCGCATGGCGGGCGACAAATAGATGAATTCCGGATAAGGGCCTGTACCAAAAAGACTTTTCAGCCACTCTTCTAAACCAGCAATGGGTGTCGGGATACTACAATAAAAGTAATTGCGGTAAAAATCGGGAGGCAGAAGTAATTTCTCGACGCCCGTACTGATGAGTTGATAGCGGAAATTCTCTTTGTAAAGGCTGGCCTCATCAGCCGTCACTTTACCGAAGTAGTTGGCATTAAGCGTATCCGCTTCCCCCGTAGTACCAAAGATAAATTCCAGGGGTGATTCCAGTGAAGTGAATACGGGGTAGACGACCAGATTCCGTTGTCCTTTGTAGAAACCGCGAAGCTCCGCCAGATTTACTTTGAATCGTTTATGAAAAACGCTCGTATCTCCACTCGTTTCATTGAGAAGACGATAGGCTTTTTCACCCCTGATTTCTTTTTGAAGTGTTGCACTCAACAGGCTAATTTCCTCCCAGGCTTGTTTAGCTGAAATGGGAGCTCCGGTGGCCTCGGCGGCAGTCGGGCTTGCTAGTTTCGATGCGGACACCGAAGATTCGGTTTTTTTTGTCTCACACGACCAGAACAGCCCGACGAGGAGTCCGGCTAATAGATACTTTTTCACAATGGATTTTAAACTAGGTGATAAAACGGGTGGGAAATTACTTAAAATTTACGATATATTAAGTGTAGATATGATTTCAAAGTAGTATTAAAGCAAATTTTTACAACACATCAGTAAAAACAAAAGAAGCCCGACTACTGTCGAGCTTTTGAATTCCTCCTGAACGTTGTCTAACGTCTGCAAATAAGTTTAGTATTGATAAACTTATTTGCAGACATCATGAATAAGTATTGACTTTATTTAAGAACCTATTGTTTTAAGTTACGATCAAAAAAAGCCTATCCGTCGTCACGTACAGGCTTTGCATGAACCTGTCTTCAAAGCCGCCACTTTTCTGACCGATTCAGTGATACAAACCTACGGCAGAGAGCCTACCTAAGCCTTTTACTTTCGATCAATGAACTGATTTTCACCACAAACCGCAGCTTTTGCCTATTTAAAAAAACCAGTTAACAGGTTACTATATTTATTTTTATTAACTGTAGATTCTGTCTGGCTCTGCTACTTTAAATTTCCTGATCATTCGTTGTAACCTTGGCCGCGTGTAGCGTTGTAATAAGATGGGATAAATGTTAAAAAAGAGGTTAAATACGATCAGCCACAAGGCATCCCGAATAGAATAGACCGCCACCACATAGCCGGTAATGAGTAAGATAATACCTGCCATCACTACATGACTTGCTTCGGCCACTCGGGAGGCTCGTTCGTAGGCTAAAAACGCCTGTAAATCCTTTTTAATGGGTGTTTGTTGCTGTCTCAGCTTCTCCCATCCGCTTTTGGTCAAAATTGCCTGGTACCCCTCTACGCCCAGCCAGCGATACACCTTGCCCTGCTTTTCGAAAGGATAGGGATTGAAGTAAGCTGATTGTAAACCGGGCTTCCATTGGGATTCAAACAGGGTGACCCAGAACATCAGAAAAAAATTAAGGGCCACGCTAAAGGCTACCGAAGTAACATCCAGATACCGAAACATGAAGCTCGTACTGATCGCCCCTCTACTGACAATCGGCACTAGTTTTACCCATTTAAGAAACATATGCGGTGTGTTGATTAGGTGATTTCACTTTTGTATGAAGGATCTCCAATGGCACGTTCAGACCCTGCTCATTCGGATCAGATTGAAGAGTAACGTAGGAATGGCTCCTACTAACTCTACTCCCAAAGCAGCCACGGGGAGGGTCAGGTAGAGCCAGTAGGGATAGGATGAAGTCAGGGGTTTGACCTGCGTAATTTTGACCAATGCCGGGAATACGAACTCTTTTTGCTGGTAAACGATCAGGAAAGTAATGAACAGGTAAAAGGTAAGCCGAAACGTGAAAGCCCAGGCCATTCCCTCCATAAAAGTCCAGTCCCACACCAGGATATTTAACCAGATTGGTATGGACATAAAACAGCCCAGAATAACGGTTCGATTATAAAGGAGTAAAGCAGCGGTACTTATTTGGGAATATCCGATAAAGCTCCTGAAGGGCTCATGATCTGCCAAATACCAGGATAACCTGAAAAGATCAACGTCTTTCAAAGGCGTCTGCAGCGTTTTCTCACTAACACCAAATTGATTACCCGTTAATTTACTCCAGCCATAGCTGGCCAGCGTCCAGGCTAATAATACCCGGCAGGCTAGTAGAAAATAGGCCTGAACCTGTTCTTTGGTTAGATTTTTCATCGGATGAGCCTGTGGTCGCGTCAACCCTGCTATTTCTTTTAGAAATGAACGCGATGACAAGGTAACCAACGTAATGAATTCAGGCAAACGGGCCCGCTTACGCAGGCGTAACAATCAAACAGTAGTCTTTACACCATGCTTCAATACCCTTTGTGAATCACGCGTATTTTCGGCAGAACCACCCCAATGGATGGATACGTGCGGCGTACTTTAGGCCCCGCTTCATACCGCTGGCAAGACTTTTGAGTAAAGAGATACCAAAGCCCAATGACACCTCTAAACCGATGAAGCTTACGCTGTCCTATGGCCTGCTCCTGCTGGCCTTGTTGTTCCCTGTGGTAACCGTGTGTTTGGGCGTCCATATTGCCTCCTGGTTAAGCCTCTATGCCCTGGCCTGTGGTAGTATAGGTTTAATGGTATACGGTGCGATATTGCTGTGGATGAAAACCCGCTTTCCTGGTAGACGCTGGATGGCGATTGTATCCTTACTGGCGGGACTAGGCTGGCTGGTCGTTCAGCTTTACATTGCCAGTGGCTGGAGCGAGAGTTGATGTAATTTTCAAGTACGGAAAGAAAAACCTGCCGTTGATGGCGGACACTTTTTCATTTATATCTTAAGGGCTTTATTTATGAAAAGACTACTCCCCATCGCCTGTCTACTGACGGCCTGTACAACGCCTTCGCAAAAGCCCATCCAGCCCGTTTTCGACACCCTCGACTATTCGTACAGTTATGCTTGGCAGCCACGTCGCAGCTACTCGTTAAAAATTGCCAAAGATGGTGAAGCCTGGCTGGCAATTCGAGCCAGACGTGAGTGGGAATATTTTCAGGGACACCTCTCTGACGAATCCTTACAGATTCTGCATCGGCAAGCCAGAGTCCTATTTTCTTCATCCTTTCCGAAAAGCTTTCGCTCCTCAACGCCTGATCTGGATTGTTATCAGCTACTCCTGACTAGCCCAAAAGGTCAAAGAAAAGCCTTTTAGGTATCTGAAAAGTCGCTCCCTCCGGTCGACTCTCTTTCCTTTCTATTACAGGATGTTCAGTCCCGTACGTCATTTAGAGTAATCAAACGTTCGATTCACTTTGAAAGTCAGAAAGGCGTCATTCTCCCATTGAAAACAATTAATAACGTTAAAGATTACTTACCACCACCATAGTAAGGTGTTTTCAATTCCAAGAAAGAGATTTCCCCTGAACTCGTTATACGTAGGAGTATTTTTAAAATTGGGCTGAGTACTCGCTAGCTGAGTAACGAGGCTATGCGTAGAACAGTCTTGTCTAAAACTTGATTTTATTCCAATCGCTTTACCTCATCCCTATCGACTATTCAGCATTTGAATGAGTACGTTCAGTTCTACTGGTTTGGTGAGGTGCTGGTTAAAGCCCGCTTCCTTGCCTTTTTGCAGGTCTTCTTTTTGTCCGTAACCGGAGACCGCAATGATATACATATTCTTTCCCCAGGCTTGCTGGCGAATCTGCCGACAGGTCTCATATCCATCCAGATCAGGCATTCCGATGTCCAGTAAAATGACGTCAGGTTTTAATTCCTGGGCGGCCTGGATTCCTGCCCTGCCCTCATTTCTCACATCCACCGTGTAACCTTTCAGTTCCAGCAGCATTCCCAGCGTAAAGGTTACGTCGGGGTTGTCATCCACGAGTAATAAGCGAGGCAGATGAGCTGAATTTGAGAAGTCGATCCGATTTTCTTCCGAACTAGCAGCACGCTCAGGCGTGGGCAGGTAAACTGTAAACGTACTGCCCTGGCCTAAGCCCTCACTTTCAGCAATTACATGACCGCCGTGTAAGTCCACGATCTGCTTCACCAGGGTCAGCCCCAATCCCAGGCCACCCTGCGACCGGGCGAGTGAATTATCTACCTGAACGAATAAATCGAAAATGACCGTAAGCTGATCCGCTGCCAGGCCAATGCCATTGTCCCGTACCTGTAGAATGGCTTCGGTCCCCCGCTGCTCCAGACTCAACTGAATGGTTCCCTGAGGCCCCGTATAGCGGGAGGCATTGGTCAGTAAATTGATACCTACCTGTACCAGTCGCGTCGCATCTCCATTCAATTGGATAGAAACCGGCGGTAAGCTCACCTCCAGAGTCTGTTGCTTATTGACAAACAGAGAGCGTGAGGATTCGGTGGCTTGTCGAATCACCTCCACCAGGTTCACTGGCTCTTTTCGCAGTACAATTTTTCCCCGACTGATCCGGCTGACATCCAGCAGATCTTCGACCATCCGTACCAGATGATCGGTCTGGGTAATCATCCTCTGCACCACCGTGCTAGCCTGGGGATTGGTTGCGGCCGTTAGCGACAGAATTTGCAGACCATTACTAAGCGTAGACATTGGATTACGCAGTTCATGAGCCAGCATGGCCAGAAATTCATCCTTTCGACGGTCCGCTTCCTGAAGGGCCTGCTGGGTGAGTTTTGATTCATTAATATCTGTGACCACCGTTACTACGCCTTTCACCGAACCTTTTTCGTCCCGAATTGCTACCGCAGCGACCCGCGTCCAGACGGGATTTCCTTCCTCAGGCGTGTATAAGATCTCAATACCAGGAACCACCCGCTCCCCCTGAAGGGCCCGGGCCGCCGGAAAATTCTCCGCACTCACCAGGTTTCCGTCGGCCTCATAAGCCTGCCAGCGATTAACCTGGAGCCGGTCACGCGAAGGAATGATACCCGTGGGGAGATAGTACGGCATGGCCTGGTTAGCCAGTACGAGTTTTCCCCTAACATCGATAACGCCTACCCCTACCGGCAGGCTTTCGAACATGGCCATTAACTGAGCCTCACTTTCCCGAAGGGCCTGCTCGGCTTCTTTGCGGTCAGTAATATCAAACATTACGCCACTCACCTGGATTGCCTGACCATCATGTTCTGCGGTCACTTTCCCATAACCACTCATCCATCGAACCTGTCCATTTTGGCGTATGATCCGGAACTGCTCATCGTAGGGAACTCGCTCCTGAACGGTCTGTTTTAGTCGGCTTTGTATCCGGCCCAGATCTTCGGGATGAATGTGTTTAACAAAAGTCTCCACCGGTTCGGGTACGGTAGATACCGTTAAACCCAGGAGCTGAAAGTGCTGTTCATTGCCATGAATCAAATCTCGCTCCAGGTCCCATTCCCAAGTGCCCAATTCTGCAGCTTCGATGGCCAGACGAGTACGTAATTCCTGCTTCCGCAACGCTTCTTCTGCTTCTTTACGCTGGGTTAAATCAACAGTGATGGCCAGAATGGTAGGGACCTGGCTGCTGGTATTCTGTCGAAGTAAAGAGATGGAACTATTCGCCCACAGGCCGGTTCCATCCGGTTTAAGATACCGTTTGTCCAGGGATACTACTTCACCCGTCGTGATGAGTTTTCGCAGGGCCTGACGACTGGAAGGTATATCGTCGGCGAAGGTTATATCCAGAATGCTTAGCCCGATCAGCTGGTTCGGTTCGCGTTCCAGAAGCTGGCATAGTTTATCATTCACGCGTAGAAAACGGCCGTCGAGCGAGATCTCCGAAATACCCACCTGAGCCGTCTGAAAGATCGACTGCAAATGAACCTGATTCCGATGGAGCATTACTTCGGTTTGGGCCCGTTCCACCGCCGCCCAGGTACGTTCAGCCGTATCTTTCACCAGGCTAACTTCTGCCGGAGTCCAGGGTCTGGCGGTCCGCTGGCTGGTTACGAACGCCGCCGCCAGCCGCTGCTGCTTCAAAAGGGGTACAACGACAGCGGCTCCAATCCCATAGTCCAGATAGGCGGATCGCTGTTCATCGAGCAGGACCGGATCAGAAGCGGTATCGTTCATCACCCAGGTTTGACCCTCCTGCAGCCCGGGCATCGGCCAGTAGTCCCAGGGATCGTACCTCACCCAATTCGTGGAACCAGCCCGGTGCCAGTCTCTCACGATCACAAATGCGTTCGCCCCGATTTCCGCGTAATACACGCGATCGGTCCCCAGCTGTTCGCCCAGAAGGCGGGTAGCCGTAGCCTGGATAGCCCCTGGATCTACCAAAGGCCGAAGGGCATCGCCGAGCTTCAGTAGAAAAGCCTGTCTTGCCTCTGCTTCTTTACGGGAAGTAATGTCGCGAAAGAACACCGATAGCCCTCCATCTTTACCTGGGTAAATATTGACATCAATCCAGCGGCCGATGATGGGTGAAACGGTTTCAAACTGAATCAGCTGCCGTTTTTCAAAAACCTCGTAGTGTTTCTCATACGCCTCACTGGCCACCGCATTCGGGAACTCCGTCCAGTAATGTTTACCCATAAGTGCGTGGCGATCACGACCCCAGAGCTGAGCCGCTTTTTTGTTTACGTACGTGAACTGAAAATGGACATCGAGGGCATAAAAGGCATCACTGGTACTTTCCAGAATGTCGATCATTCGCTCATGAGCTTCCCGCAGGGCATCTTCATTCTGTTTCTGAGCGGTCAAATCCCGCATCACTTTCGTCAGGCCAAAAAGCACGCCCTGTTCATTGCGTAAGGGAGTGGTCATGCCCGACCCGTAAAACCGGGTCCCATCTTTCCGTATATGCCAGCGTTCATTTTCGGCTCGCCCTTCGCGAATGGCTTTTTCGGCTTCGCGTTCAGGAGCTCCCATCGCCCGATCTTCGGGTACAAAAAAGACGTCGCCCAACTGGCCTGTAATTTCTTCTTCTTCATAGCCTAAAATAGCCTGGGCTCCACTACTCCAGCTCGTTACGCGTCGGTTTAGATCCAGGGTAATAAAGGCATAGTCTTTGGCACTTTCCAGCACGATCCGCTGTTTGGCTTCGCTAGTGCGTAGGGCTTGTTCGGTCCGTTTCAGATTCGTAATATCCAGGTTGATGCCCACCCATTTGATGATTGCTCCCGTCTGATCGTGAATGGCCATTGCCCGCAGGTTCGTCCAACGCCAGGTACCATCGGGACTTTTCAATCGAAATTCAGCATTCATTGGTTTCTGAAGCTCCATTGCCTGTTTCCACTGACTGGCGGCAAACGGTTGATCCTCCGGATGTACCGCACTTACCCAGCCCCCCGCCAGCCATTCGTCGAGGGTTTGACCCGTATAAGCCCGCCAACTAGGCGAATCTTTGATGATCTTACCTTCGGCATCGGTTTCCCAGAAAGCCTGAGCGAACGATTCAATCAAGGCCTGGTATTCGATCGCTGCGATGGGACTATGGGATCCCCTTTCATGGGATAGATCCGAGGTATTCATGTGCAATTGAATTAGTAGGTGGTTGAATTCCGGCAAAAATTGTTGTACCACTTTAAAAAACTACGGAAAGAGACCAAACCTACCCTCGCCAAGGGAAACCAGTAAAAACCCGCCCGGCAATACCAGACGGGTTTCTTTGAATTAACCCACACCATTACATAGGTGAACCGCAAAGGTATCATCAGAAATGAAATCGAAAAATTACGCAGTTACTTGATTTAGCTCATCTTTAGCCGTCAGGGTCTGTTCGCTTTCAGATGCACTGACTGAGATAACTATACGCTGCCTTGAATCAAACCAGTATCCATGATTGATCAGCCTAATGAATCATCCCTCAAGCTGGGGCCTATCTGTCGTGAGAAGAGACCTGAACGTCAATAGTTTGTTTCATTAGCAGAATCCCGTAGTTTGTTTCATTAGCAGAATCCCGTTGGTCAGCGGACTGACAAGGGTACCTTTGTTCTCCTACAAAATATAGATATTCCGAACGCCCTTCGTTAGTCGGAATGGTTCATGGGATTATCAAAAAGCCTGACAACGTTGCAGCAAGAGGATAATTTCCTGTTCGACAGTCCATTCCATCCCTCTTTTTGATGGAAACACCCCAAAACATCAAACACCCAGCATCACGGCCAGGTGTTATCCCAGGAAAGGATGGATGGGATGGCTGGCTCCAGCACCTACGTTACCATTACGTTCAAAACCTGAACCGGCCTAGTCTTTCGGCTTTACCCGAACCACGTTTGTAGCCAGCACCGGCTCTTGCCGAAAATCATCCGTATGTACCAGGTCACCCAGGTCACTCGCGTGCAACTGCCAGCCTGCCCAGCGGGCAATGCCTGTCTGCTTCATGTAGAATAGGGTGTACGCTTTCTTAATCAGCAGTTATTCATTCACCCAGCCCGCTAAATCATCTACAGCCCGGGAAGGATAGCCTAAATAACCGTTTGATAGCCCTGATACGGAGGTTCTGTAAGCGGTTCTTTTTTGCAAGAGCTAAGTCGTAATGTAGCAAAAGTCGTAATCGATAGCGTTAAAAATTTTAAAATAGTATGCAGGGGCCTGCTTGAATTGCAAACGTAATACAGTCATCCATTAACCAGACTATTACTCATTTCCAGTCACGCCTAAGCATTTTAATTTATACCTTTTTTTCACAACCTAATTGCCTGCATTTAACTACTTACAATAAAGCTATTTACATAAATACCAATTATCACCATAAGACTATTTTCACTACCTGATCCGTAGCCTACTTTTCAATAGTAAAATATTAATTTTCAAAAAACTGATCCTATTCAGATACGTTATATGATTCAAATCCTGCTTAACTTCTTTTAACGAACGATTCGTTGTTTACTGCGGCATTAACTATTAATTTTCCATTTTAAAGCAATACATCCGAATCTAGTATGAAACATTTCTGCCTCGTTATTTTACTATTAGCTTTAGTTACGGCCTGTTCCCGAGATGCAGTAAACGGTCCTGTTGAAAACAGTGACTGGATCAGGCTTACCTCCCCGGAAAACAGCGATGTTCAGGCCGTTTATGGTACGATAGACAGCACGCTGATCATGATTTCAAATTTCAAAATCTATCACACGAAAGATCAGGGAAAAACCTGGACTTCTTCGCCTTACCCGGTTATGGTTGGGCTTACGGGCTTTCTGGCTACTACAGATACTTTATTTGCATTGACTGCTACTTCAGGTATTCAGAAAGATGGGACCATTTATGCCAACGCTCCGCGGTATTATAGTTTAGATCAGGGCATAACCTGGCAGGCGTACAACGGTTTTTCGTTGACCAAACACTATACCCCGCTCAATAAGCTACACGCCAGCAATGGAGTCGTATACAGCGTGGATGAACTTCGGACGCCTATTAATGGCGGTAGTACCAATTATTATTTACAAACGGTTGGTTTACAGACATCTACTGGCAAAAAGATTCCGCTGCCTCAGGAGCACCAGATAAAATCGATTACCATGGATTCCCGCGGCAGACTTTATGTCGCTGGTTCAGCGGCTGTTTGCGGGGGCCTTCGTGACTTTCATTTTTGTAATGGACAACGCGGCGTCATTTATGTATCTAAAAAGGCGTTACCTTAGCAAATACTACCGATCTTTACGACAGAGCCTACGCCTGAAGAAGCGTAGGCTCTGTCGTTTGTGAACCGTAGGAAAGTTTTGTAAATCGACTATCCGAAATATAAATCGAGTGAATTATAACCAGGATTATATTCGAAGCTAACGAGCATATCCAGGTTATAATAGTTATCCTTAATCTTGATAAAATTGCTATCCGCAAACATATCGGTTTTTCCGTCCTGAATCTGGAGTCTCGCTAGTTCAGATCCATCATGAAATTTCCTGATGTAAATCGTTAAGCTAGTAGCGTTTTTAATAATGGACTCTATCCGTTTTCTGTTCTTACTGGATACCGTTTCGACATCCGGTTTAAGAGAATCGTTAGCTTTCTGGCAACTGACCACTAACATACTCAGGGCAAGTATCAATAGGATTTTTTCATTTGCATGGGCAGTAAAAAATAGGGCTTACTAGTTATTGAAGACACATCGTTACCTATTAGATTTGAATTTTTTAAAGACATTGTACGCTACTTGTTCTCTTCCGTTCTTTACCAGCTCTATTTCAGCTGTCTATCCTTAAACATTGACTGATAAATTGGCTTATCAATGTAATCCGAATGCTTATTACTGATCAGGTATGATCAATACCTTGATTTATACATAGCTCCTAGCAGTATCGTGTACGAAGCAGGCAGGTAATCGATACGAACTTCTTTTCCATTTGTAGAGGTTCATCAAGCTGTTTTAACTTCTGCCAGTCCTACTGCTCGCCTTATGAGATGACGGGCCAAGAAACACGCCGATACACTTTCATCTTTTGAGTAAGTAAAAGAAAGTATCCGGATCATCCTGAAGATCTGATTTTTAACAACAGAATCCTATAAGTACTTATTTTTCAGGGAGATACACCTGAATTCTAGGGGTTATTTTATGGACAGATTAGGCCTGATTTTCTTCTTAAAATCTACTCTACTTTTGTAAAGTCTCGTTTAATGAAGGTTCGTCAGACAACCTTTATTTCTTCAAGCAGGTTGAGGCTCTTTATCGGCGGTTTAGAGCCTCCTCCGTCAGTTGGATTGGTCATTCGGGGGATTTGAACAAAACAACTGACGGAGTTCTGCAAGAAGGTCGTTCACGAGCCCTACAAGCTGTATCTTCTATCCAATCATCCGTTATCCTTCAACTTGCTTTAAACAAGTAAAAGAGGCTATCTCAACTCATGCTGAGAAAGCCTCTTTTTTTGCGTTTGAGCGGATCAATGCGGTACATCTTCACGGATTCACACCCGGAAAGTCAGCCCTATTTTACAGTACTCAAAGCATGTTGCGTGAGTTTAACGGAAGCCTGATTGTAGTGAGAAATACCTTTCCACGTACCACTTACCGGGTAACGTTCTCCCGTTGTTTCATTTTCCAGAACGGCACTAAAAGAACAGCTCAGGTGATACGCTTCGATCTGACGATCAACCACGATGGTAGACTTAGGCGGAATCGCAATGTTCAGGGTTTCTTTCTGATACGATCCATACGGTTTTTGCTGCTCCCGGTTACTCAGGGGAAATGTTTCAGAAAATAATCCGTACGAATTGTCGGAGTACCACCGTTCCGGCACCCGAACGGAAAATTCACTCAGCTTTACCTCCTTCGGTAATGCATTGGGGGGCGTGACTTCAAAGGTTGACGTTTTAACCAGCTCGTCAAATGTAGTCGTGACTGTTTGCGTAGACACCTGTTCTCCTGGGTTCGAAACCGTTAGGCCTTTCAGTTTCACGGCTACCGTATCGAATCCACCCGAAGCCGGTTTAAAGTAGCGAACGTCCTTGAGTGCAAACGTGGCTGGAATCACTTCCTCCGGTTCAACGTTCGATGATTTGGAACACGAAAAGAACAATACCGAACACCATCCACTCACTAGAATGAAGGATCGAAGAAGACCTGATTTTTTCATGGCTGGAAACATAAAATGATTAAGCGTTTAGAGCATTCCTGCTCAAGATACGTGTAAAGGCCAAGAACGTAACCCTTAGGCTGAAAACAAATCGACGAAAGCGGATAAAAAACGACCATGCTCTGCGTAGAATACTGCCCTTCTTCCGGATTGATCCGTTTTACTGAATCATCCATTTGTGCGTAATGCCTTCGATCCGTAGCAGGTATACGCCGGGTTTGATCGTCTGTTAGGGATAGATTCGCGGGACCTGATCACTGATGCGGCTTCGGTCAAACAATAAGTTTTATTCCCGCCACGTGTTTATCTGTACGGACATCTGCTTATTGGTCTGAACATAGGTCGATAGCTCTTTTTGCTAGCGACGCGAGTGGGTTGTTCACGTCTGCTAAAAGAAAAGACAGCACAAGCAGCCTATCAACGCCAATGAAAGATGGATAGACAAGGGAGGCACAAACGGTTTTAGTACTGGAGCATGGTGTGATCAAGGGCTTATAACCAGACAAGGAACGCCAGATGAAGCATGCTTTTAATCACGTTTCGTTTCTGATTGCGTTCCAGCGTGATCAGACTTCCCCGAAACCGGGACTTCCCCGTATGCAGCGTAAGAACGCTGCTTCACCCACCTCCTGAGAAATAGTTAAAATTCCTGGGTAACATCCTGTTAATCAAAAGATTTTCATGGTATATTCGAAAAATCGCTTACCCATTTCTCCTCTCATCTGCTCATTACTATGAAACCTCTTTTTTACACCGTTGGACTGATCGCCTGTTCTTTTTCTGCCCTTGCTCAAGTGGGTATCGGTACGGGTACTCCAAAAGCATTCCTGAACGTACCCGCTGGCAAAACGGTACTCTTTGGCGAGGATACCCTGGGGGCGGGTACCAAACTCATCTGGTATGCGAACAAGGGTGCCTTTCGAGCCGGATCCATCAGCGGACCGCAATGGAACGACGCCAATGTGGGCGTCAATTCGTTTTCAGTAGGTAAAAACACACTGGCTATCGGCAGCTCCAGTGTAGCCATTGGCGAAAATGCTTCTGCTTCGGGTACGCAATCCTTCGCGATTGGCTTCAGTGCAATCGCCGGTAATGACAATGCCGTAGCCATTGGTACCGGCAGTTCGGTAGCGGGTATGGGCTCCATCGCTATCGGTAATAGTCAGGCTCGGGGAGCCTACGCGGTAGCCATTGGCTTACAAAACCGAGTGATTGCGAACTATAGCCTGGCCCTGGGTAGCAATGCCCGAGCCAATAAGCAGGGCTCCTGCGTGATTGGCGATGGTGCATATCTGTACGAGGCCGATAGCGTGTACAGTACCGCCATGAATCAAATGACCATGCGATTTTCGGGCGGTTATCATTTGTTCACTTCCGGAGGACCCCAGGCCCAGGCCGTGGGCGTACAGGTTCTTCCGGGTGGTAATGCCTGGCAGACCATTTCTGACTCGACCCGAAAAGAGCATTTTCGCCCCGTGAACGGAGCCGCCTTTCTGGATAAAATTCGCCAGTTACGGCTGGGGTCCTGGAATTACAAAGGGCAGGATTCCAAACAATACCGACACTACGGTCCGATGGCTCAGGACTTTTTTGCGGCCTCGGTAAGGATGAGTTAGGAACCATTGGCGAAGATAAATCGATTAATCAGGCGGATTTCGATGGCGTAAACCTGATTGCCATTCAGGCACTGCTGGCTAAAATCGAAAGACTGGAGACGATGAACCAGGCCTTGCAGCAGGAAAACGCCAGTTTGCAACAGGAAACTGCCTCGCTAAAATCAGATGTTGACTGGATCAAGAAACAACTGGGCGGTATAGTCAAAAAGTAAGAAAGGTATATGCCAACGAAAAAGCCTACGCGTCGTCACGGGTAGGCTTTTTGTGAACCCGTCTTCAAAGCCGCCACTTCTCTGACTGATTCAGTAGTACAAACGTATAGCCGAGAGCCCAGCTAAGTTATGTGAATTCGACCAACGGGTTCATTTTCCCCCTGAAGCGTAAACTTTACCTGGTGTTGTGTACGCATCTTAAACGGCTTGTCTACTGAGGCTAATCCGCATTTTTCGTTCTGAAAAGTGAAACCCATGGGTGATTTGACCCTTCGCCCCGATACCAGCTGATGTTTTTTGATGCGGGAATACAGCTAAAACTGGGGGTATAGATCCGGACAAATTAAGCCGGCGTGTGGTACCTTAAAGTCCGCTACTTTTGTAGGGTCTCAATTAGCAGAGGTTCATTTACGTAGCCTTTGCTCCTTTGAAGCAGGGAGGTTCTTTATCGGCGGTTGGGAACCTCACCCGTACGTTCACTGGTTAGGCAGGGGAATAACTACCCAGTGAACCGATGGCAGCCTGCAGGAAGGATTTTGAGCAGCAAGCAGGTATTGAATACTATCCAACTTCGTTATCCTTCAGCTTGGATTCATTCCCCGATAAGGCTCCCTCTGCACTGCCTGAGGGAGCCTTACTTTTTTGCCTAACCTTGTTCAGGCTACGGATCGCATGGATTTAAAAACTCCTCTTTTTGTAAATGATTCGCGAAAGTTTATACTAATCATTCCGTAATTAAATGAGGGGCTTTGTAGGGATTATAATCGGCTGCTTCTTCCCATGATTCCAAACATTCGACTACGTACCGGATTTCGTCTACACGACTAAAGTATTTCTTTTTGATACCTAAGTAAGAAATAGAATCATTATCAAAAGCCCATAAGATCATTTGAATAATGTCGCTGTCTTCGTCTTCGTGCACGTTTCGCTCCACCAGATACGAGTTTACAATATCCCCTATTTGTAGCTGACAGCCTATTTCAAAGGGTATGGTTAAATAAAATGGCTTTTCAATAATCTTCACGATTCGGGGGCTTAATTCTCCATATGCTTCCTCCCTGCTATGATTTTTAAAGGTCTGCTCGATACTATCAAGCCCGTCTAATGCTCCCTTTTCAAATAAACCCTGAGCATAGTCTATAATCATGGAAACAACTTTGTCTGTATTGACAAATCTCAAATAGTGTTTTACTTTTGCAGGGACCATAACAATAGTGGTTTATTATGATTAGTTAAGCCCGACTGGGTGTTTACAGCACTTGATCGAACAGTTTATTTTCACAAATGTAAAAGACCCTTCGTGGGAAGCAAATATTAAAAGTTTTATTTCTTAGAATCTGAATTTCAATGAATTAAATAAAAATTTTTAATAACCCTAAAGTCTTGTTATTGATTTAAAATCTTCTAATAATTTATTTTAACAGGAATTTTACACTAACCAATCATCTTTTTCCCATTCCTGATTAAATTACACGAAATCAACCTAATACTCTAGCCAATAGAATGGTAAATTTCGTTTGATTAGCTAGTATTTAACGAATCCTATTTACTAAATCTTATATATTTAATCTAACAACAACTTACATCTAATTACTACTTATCAACTTGATATTGATCATTATTTAATATTTCCGTAAAAATTAGATTCTTTAGACTCATAGTAGCCTTTACCCTGTAAAACATACCTCTGGATTAAATTATTCATTTATAACCTGCCGTATAGCTTAACTCCTGTTAAAATTGTATTTATACATTACACGTTAAGGTTTTTAGATTTGCAAGGATCAACACGGTTAAACTTTGCACCACGCTCTTTTAAGTACGTCCGTAGACTCGCCCGGCAAAGCCATATATTGAAACCAATCGGAAGCCATTGCTCCGGTACAAACCTCGGCACATAGAGTCACCCCGCGGTTGATGATTATGAAAAGCTCGTCGGCGAGCGGATCAATCCGTCGGGATACTCTCCTAAGCGATGATACGAAGCAGGTAAGTTCATCCCCGAATCAAGACGTGCGGGATCGTTCAGGACCTCTGATTGCATTTTGACTACGCATTCCCCTAATCTTTGCCTTGTGACCCAACCTGTGGGTTCGAACGCTGTCCCCCTCAACGCACCATCGAAATAGCCTAGCCTGGCATGTGATTTGAGGTAAGGGCTGCATACGGGACAAACCGTGAACCCTATCTTTAATCATTCGCTATGACCGAGCAACAGATCGAACAATTGGCCAGAAAAGAACTCCCCACGTATAGCTTACTGGATGGTTCGTTTCAAAACGTCCCCATCCACTTTACGACGGAGGATGGTACGGAGAAGACATTCGAAGTTACCTTTATCTGGAGAGGTACCGAAGCCCCGCCTCAGTGGGTATATGAGCACATGAAGGAAATTGACAACCCCTTGATTTGATGGTAGCCCGGCACGATACCGGGCTCTTTTTTACCCCTCTTATTTCTTCCGTTTTAGTAGTTGCCTGTGCTTTGCCCAGCACCGTATCTGCTTAACTTTTGATATTCGTATACTCCTATCCGTGATTTGTTCCCATTTTCCTAAAAATTAGGGGGTATTCTCTACTAGGCGACGTTTTTTCTTTACTTACCACGTTACCTTTCGATGGCTACCTCGTACTAGTGAGTATTGGCGATTTTGGGTTTCAGCTATCCAATCACATTTTGTAAGTAATTTTCAAATTCCTGTTTTCACTGGAATGCCATAAAAAAGCCCCATCACCAAAGGTAATGGGGAAGGTAGCTCACAGCTCCGGTAACGAATGGTACTAGTCTAGCGGGACTTATAATCTGGTTAGAAATGTATTGAAAAATCTTATGAATTGAAAAATTATGAGAATAAATATTCATTTAAGATTAGAAATTTTTCAGGAAAGTTCTGGTACACTTTATTCATCCATTCACTGAACATCTGTTTACACGATTTATACTTACCCGTAAGCAGTCCAACCATTTTACGTTTAAGTATTTTGTAGCTCTTGCATTTCTCTTCGATGTCAGACTATAGGTTCGTTTTTGCCTGGCTTCTGGCCACTTTGCCTGAAACTGGTTCGATTTTTTTTGAGACTATACGTATTCCAAACCCGCTTTTACATCAAGTGAGTGGGTTCTTGTTTCAGGCAGTGCTTTTCAAAAGCACGCATTTCACCTATAACCCAACGTACTGTATGCTTGCCATGAACTACCGGGGACCCTTCAGGGTACGTGTAGACCACAAACCCTATCCCGAAATTCAACATCCCAATGATGCCATCGTACGCGTCACTCGTTCGTGTATCTGTGGCTCCGACTTGCACCTCTACCACGGTCTGGTACCGGATACACGAGTAGGTATGACCTTCGGCCACGAGTTTATTGGTATCGTCGAAGAAATCGGACCCTCCGTACAAAACCTGAAAGTGGGCGATCACGTACTGGTTCCGTTCAACATTGCCTGCGGCACCTGCTCGTTCTGTAAGCAGGGGCTCTACGGCAATTGCCATGAATCCAATCCGGAAGCTACCGCTGTGGGTGGTATTTTTGGGTACTCCCACACGGCGGGCGGCTACGACGGCGGACAGGCTGAGTACGTCCGGGTGCCTTACGCCGATGTAGGCCCCATGGTGATCCCGGCGGATATGCACCCGGATGATGCCGTATTGCTGACCGACGTAGTACCCACGGGTTATCAGGCCGCAGAAATGGGTGGTATTAAACCCGGTGACACCGTCGTTGTTTTCGGAGCGGGCCCCGTAGGCATTATGGCGGCTAAATGTGCCTGGCTATTTGGGGCGGGTCGCGTGATTGTGATCGACCACCTGGAATACCGGCTCGATTTCGTGCGTACCTACGCCCAGTGTGAAGCTTACAATTTCCGTTCGATGCAGGACCCGGTTTTATTTCTGAAGAAGGCAACAGACTACTTTGGAGCAGACGTTTGTATTGATGCCGTTGGCGGCGATGCGGCGGGTAGTGCCTTACAAACCATTACGGGTCGTAAAATGATGCTTCAAGCAGGATCGGCTACGGCCTTGCACTGGGCCATCAACTCCGTAAAAAAAGGGGGCATCGTTTCGATCGTCGGCGTATACGGCCCTACGGATAATCTCATTCCCATTGGGAATGTCGTCAACAAAGGCATTACAATTCGGGCGAATCAGGCCTCGGTCAAACGCCTGTTGCCCAGGCTCATTGAGCACGTACAGGCGGGGCGGATTGATCCGAAAGGCATCGTTACGCACCGCGTTCCGCTGGAGGAAGTTTCCGACGCCTATCACATCTTTTCAGCCAAGCTGGATAACTGTATCAAGCCGATTCTTATTCCACCTTCTGCACGGGTATAAACAAACATTGTATGGAAGATTTAGCGAGTCATTACGCACATATCAAGGGTTGGGGAATCGATGCGGATCCTAAAAATGAACCCACGTACCCCATGAAAAATTATACGGGGGATGATCATCGGCGGCTCAATTACGAAAAACCGCCGCAGCAACCCGTCAACGTGGAAGTGCTTCATTCCAACGAACGGCCCGGGATAACGGCCGTTTTCGGAACCTCAAGCCCCCCTTCCGGACTGAGCGGAGCCATCCGTCGGTATGCCTTTAAATTCAGCGAATCGGAATACGGTCACTGGTTACCGCTCCTGTTTGCGGACCGCGTTAACGTAGTCGAAGGAATCATTGATGATTTGAAGCGAGGACACATTCCGAATATTCTGGCGGAGAAAGGCTGGAACGCAGAATGGAAATACAATCGCAAAGGACTCATTACCAAGCTGGCCGTTGGTGCTCTGGTTACGGCCACCGCCGTAGCGTTGCTTTGCCGAAGCAATTCGAATGAGGACGAAGACTAATACGTCTAGATGTAAAGCAAAAAAGGCTGAACAATAGATTCTGTTGCTCAGCCTTTTTTGCTTTATAAACTACTCAGGGTACGAACGGCCATCCACCCCATCACAACCATGATGACCACCCCCACCAGCGTAAGCCAGAGCGGATGACGATAGGTTTTTCCAAAAGGAAGTCGGTGTACTGCAATGAGCAAGATCAGTAAGGCTACGGGCAGGATCATGCCGTTCAGGGCTCCGGCAGCTACCAGAATCGTTACGGGGTTGCCGACCAGCATAAAAATAAGAGCTGACAGGGCGATGAATCCTACCGTGACGGCTTTGGTTTGATCGTTCAGCCGTGCATGCATCGTACGAACAAAGGTCACCGACGTATACGCCGAACCTACTACCGAGGTAATGGCGGCACTCCACATCACAAGTCCAAAGAGCTTGTACCCCAGCAAGCCAGCTGCCTGCTGAAACATGGAAGCGGGCGGATTGGCCGCATCAATCGGTAAGCCCTGCATCACGACGCCCAAAGCGGCCAGAAACAGTAAAATCCGCATGACTGAAGCAACCGCAATGCCCGTAACTGCTCCCCGGTTGGTTTGTGGAATAGCTTCCGGACCGCTCATTCCGGCCTCAAGCAGACGGTGAGCACCGGCAAAGGTGATGTACCCTCCCACGGTTCCGCCCACTAGCGTAATGATGGCCGTGGTGTCGATGGTATCAGGCAGAAAGGTTTTTTCTAGGGCTACGCCCAGCGGCGGGTGGGCCGTCCAGACCACGTACAGCGTCAGGGCAATCATCAACAGACCCAGTATTTTTGAAAACTGATCCATGGCTCGCAGGGCGTCTTTCACCAGAAATAATACAATGGCTAATCCCGCACTCAGTCCCGCTCCAACGGCGACGGGCATTCCCAGCAAAACCTGCAATCCCAGCCCCGCTCCGGCAATATTCCCGATGTTGAAAACCAACCCGCCCAAAGCAATCAGGATGGATAAAAAATGCCCGACGCCCGGCAAGAGAGCATTCGCCAGATCGGGAGCCCGCTGACCGGAAGCGATGACGATTCGCCAGATATTAAGCTGCACACCAATATCCAGCAGAATGGACAGCAAAATCACAAAGCCGAAACTGGCTTTTAACTGTACCGTGAAAAGCGTGGTTTGGGTGAGGAAACCCGGTCCAATGGCGGAAGTAGCCATCAGAAAGGCGGCTCCGAGTAACGTGGATAAGGTAGAGGTAGGCTTAGCTGCCATGTAGGAAAGGAAAAGGGGTAATTTACTTACAAAAGGGGTGACTGCGGCTGAATGCCTTGTTCCTGAAAATGGGTGTACAGAGCCTGAGCAAAGGAAACGGCCTGTGGGCCATCCCCGTGAACGCATACTGTTTCGGCCCAGTTTTCTTTTTCCCGGATGAATTGCATCACCTGCCCAACAGCCTGAGCCGGATCGTGAATCAAGGCATTCGGGCTGGTGCGGGGCGTAAGCGTCCCATCCGGCTGGTAGGTTCGATCGGCAAAAATTTCGCTACAGGTTCGTACGCCCAATCGCTTCGCCTCTTCCACAAGAGCACTTCCGGCCAGTCCGTACAAAAATAGTTGTGAGTCAAAATCTTTCACCGCCCGGGCAATGGCTTCGGCCAGAGCGGGGTCTTTGGCGGCCTGATTGTACAGAGCACCGTGGGGTTTGACGTGGTGCAGCCGGGCTCCGGCCGCTTTCACGAATCCGTACAAAGCTCCGATCTGATAGAGTACCAGATCATAGGCTTCGGCGGGACTGATTCCCATGTTTCTTCGGCCAAAACCGGATAAATCCGCAAAGCCCGGATGGGCCCCGATGGCTACACCCTGCCGTACGCAGGTCTGCACGGACTGGTGCATGATTCGCGGATCACCCGCGTGCATGCCGCAGGCAATATTCGCAGAGGTAATAAACGGCATCAGGGCTTCGTCGTTGCCCAGGGTATAGGCTCCAAAACTTTCGCCCAGATCACAATTAATATCAATAAACATCAGTAGTAGGGTCTAAGCGTTGGGTCAACGTTTCTTCCAGTTTCCGGGTAAATTCCTGATACTGTATGTATTTATCCTCGGCCTGTTCCGGACTTAACAACGAGAATTGAACCTGATTTCCAGGCACCAGCTGGGACATTACGCTCAGATCCGGCTCGATGACCTGAGCAATCCGGGGATAGCCCCCGGTCGTGGGAGCATCATTCATGAGGACCACTAAATTTCCATCGGGTAAGACCTGTATCGTTCCCGCCGTTACGGCTGTAGAGAGCAATTCGGTCGTTCGTAGTTTTTGCATCCGGGCTTCCAGCCGATACCCCATCCGATTACTCTGGGGCAATACTTCATGCGACTGGCTGCTAAACGCTCGCTGACTTTCAGGCGTAAAGAATTTCCATTCAGGCCCGCGAATCACGCGTACCGTAGGATGCGTCTGGTACGCAGGCAGAGCCGCTGGTGCCAGCGACCAGTTTAACGAGGGATACAGCGGTGGCAGGTTTGGCCCGTAAGTCAGCACATCGTCGGCCCGTAGAGCCCTGCCCTCGTACCCGCCCCAGCCAGCGGGCAAATAGGTACTGTAACTTCCCAGCACCTCGGCTACCTGCCAACCACCCCGTATGGCAACATAACTTCGACAGCCCTGACCCGTATAAGCGAGTTGCAGGCGGCTACCCGCCCCTATTCGCAACGGCCGCCAACAATCAGCCTCGGTATCATCGATCCGTACGGCGACACCATGCCCGGTAATGGCAATCCAACTCTCTGCTTCGAAGTATAACTCCAGTCCGCCGAAGGTCACTTCCAGCGTGGCCCATTCAGCGGAGTTTCCCACCAACGAATTACTGATGCGATGGGCAAATCCGTCCATGGCCCCTCCAACGACTACCCCCTGGGATCGATAACTCGCTCGACCCAGGTCCTGTACCGTGGTCAGTACGCCAGCTTTTACGACACGTGCGATCATGGGCTTACGAAATCGGTACAAAGGTAACGGAATCCCCCGCCTGCAAACGGGCCGGGGGATTCTCCCGTACATCAAAAAGAGTAAGCGGAGTACGACCAATGATTTGCCAGCCTCCCGTAATTGGGACGGGATAGATACCCGTCTGAGCACCCGCGATCCCCACCGACCCCGCGGGCACACCCTGACGGGGCGTATCCTTTCGGGGAGTCGCCAGTTTTTCGTTCAGGCCGCCCAGGTAAGCAAAGCCCGGTACAAAGCCCAGCAGATAAACCTGGTACACGGCCCGACTGTGCCAGTCAATCACTTCGGCTTCGCTCAGACCACAGTATTGAGCAACGTAAGGCAAATCCGGCCCGTTCAGGCCACCATACTGCACGGGAATTTCGATGTGCCGACTTGCCGAAGTAACCACCTGATCCTGTACCTTTTCGATATTTTGCCAAAGGTAAGCCTCCACCCAACGCTGGCTGTTTGAGGTGGCGTACTGGTTCCGTACCCGTAAGGGATCGTAGAAAACAGTGAGGGATGCGTACGCAGGCACAAGTTCCAGCATTCCCTCGAAGGGTTGGTTGGTCAGTTGCTTTTGAAGCTTTCGTATCGAGGCGGCAATGGCTGGATCGATTCGCTGATCCCAGGTAATGACCAGGGCCCGTTCCGATAGTATGTAGCAGTGTACAGGAGGTATCATGAGGGCAAACTACAAAAAAAGGTGCAACGCTGCAGCGTTACACCTTTTCCAATGGGATTCGTGCCTTAGGCCACTTCGCTTATTTTTCGCTCGGCGGCATTCCGTTTTTTCTCTTCGTCTACCTTAATCGGACTACCAAAGATGTAGAACAGTTTCTTTCGCAGCCCTTTAGCTCCCTTGACGTCTTTAATAATATCGGCCACTTCGTGAAAATTAATCATCAGCGGGTTGGCCTTGTTACTGATATTCGTGGTGATGCCGTAAATGGGTGGCTCTTCCTCTAGCTGATACGTTCCGAAAATCCGGTCCCAGAATATAAAGGTAGCTCCGTAGTTTTTATCAATGTACTTGGGTTGCGAACCGTGGTGGACCCGGTGATTGGAAGGCGTCGCAAAAATGTACTCTACCCAGCGGGGCATGCGGCGAATGTACTCGGTATGTACCCAGAACTGGAACAGTACCGCAACCTGATTGGTAGTAAAGAAGATGATCGGGTGAAAACCAATCAGGGCAACGGGTAGGAAGAAAATGGTCTTCAGGTTCTGAATCCAGCTCAGGCGGAAGGATACGCTCAGGTTGTACCGCTCGCCCGAATGGTGTACGACGTGCGTAGCCCACCAGAAACGCTGCTCGTGCGAAATGCGGTGAGCCCAGTAACTACAGAGGTCAAAAATAACGTAACAGGGAATGAATGTCCACCAGTTGAGCGACATTCGCCAGGGCAACTGATTGTACAGCCATACCACCGCAAAAAGCAGGGCAAATTTCAGGGAAGCTCCCACCGCCAGTGAACCGAGTCCTACCAGTACGGAACCAATGGTTTCCTGTTTTTCATAATAGGGCTTTTCCTGAACATACGTAATGAGAATTTCGATAGCGGTGAAAAGGATCATCGCTGGCACCGCCCACAAAATCAGGTTTGGGGCGTCTTTTTCAATCAGCGAAAGATTGTCTAACGGGATTTTGGGTGCACCAAATAATGATTCAGTCATGCGATCAAGGTGTTAATGCTGAAGCTCAAAACGTTTGAGTCAGTTGATACGACATACCCAGTATTGCTTCGGCTTCATTTCTTCCAAAAACCGAAGCAGTACTGAGTTTAAACAAGTGTTTAAGCCTGAATTATTTCAAAATAACGAACGTCGTTCGCTGATAGGCAATTGATTACGCCATTTTTCAAAATTCAGTTCTTTCGTATTTACTCATATTCTCTGAATTTGTTTTGTCAAATTCATATTTGTAAACAGTAACGAAAGGGTATACACGCCTACGCTTTTTCAGCAATGACCCGGTATGGCTACGTACCTTTGCAACTTTCCAGTTTTTAAATGCACCACTCGTGACCGAATCTCCACTCCGAACCGTACGGGTTACCCGGTACGTTACGCCCCTGCGGGAAGGGGGTTCTTTGCCCGCTATTGTTGAAGCCGATGATGGTTTTTTGTATGTACTGAAATTTCGCGGGGCTGGCCAGGGCGTTAAGGCTCTGATTGCGGAACTGATTGCCGGAGAAATTGCCCGTACGCTGGGCTTGCGGGTACCCGAGATTGTGTTTTGTGAACTCGACCCTATCCTCAGCCGTACCGAACCTGACGAGGAAATACAGGACCTGCTCAAGTTCAGTGCGGGCCTCAATCTGGCCCTGCATTACCTCTCGGGAGCCATCACGTTCGACGCCCTGGTCAATACCGTCGATGCCCGCACGGCTTCCGCAATTGTCTGGCTCGATAGCCTGGTCATGAACGTGGATCGTACGCCCCGTAATACTAATATGCTCATCTGGCACAAGGAACTCTGGCTGATCGATCACGGAGCTTCGCTGTACTTCCACCATTCCTGGCAAAACTGGGAACAACAGCACCAACGGCCTTTCCCTTCCATTAAAGACCACGTGCTGTTACCCTGGGCTTCGGAACTCGAAGCCGTCAACGCGGATTTTCGTACCCGACTCAGCTCCGAACGCATCCGGGCCATTGTTTCGCTCATTCCCGACGACTGGCTGACGGGCGAATCGCCCTTTGCCTCGGCTGCCGAGCAGCGACAGGCCTACATCCAGTTTTTAGAAGCCCGACTCGCTTCGTCAGAACTCTTTGTTAAAGAAGCACAACATGCCAGAAATGCACTTATTTGAATACGCTGTTATCCGCGTTATGCCCCGCGTGGAACGGGAAGAGTTTCTGAACGTAGGCGTCATTCTATATTGCCCAGCCGAAGGATTCCTGCAAACCAAATTTAGTTTGATTGAAGATCGATTACGGGCTTTCGGCGAAACGATTGACCGGGAAGAACTGACCGAACGACTCGTTGCCTTTCAGAAAATATGCAAGGGCCGGCACGAAGGTGGCGTCATTGGGCAACTGCCCGTAGCGTCACGTTTTCGCTGGCTAACGGCCAATCGGAGTACGGTGGTGCAAACCTCGCCGGTGCACACAGGCCTGTGCCACGATGCCCAGGAAACGCTGCATCGTCTGCACGAGAAACTCGTTTTATGAGAAAAAGAGGTACGAATCTGTTTTCGTACCTCTTTTTACGTAGTTGTGAACAAAAATAAACCCAGGCTGTAAGCTCCTAAGGGTTACTTCCTTCCTGCCTGCCCGCTCAAGTCTTACTCGAAGGGGCGATTCTTTTTTTTGCATTCTTTTGAATTACTTTGACCTAATTGCTTGTTATTCAGATAAATGCTATACCTTTAGAACGCCTTTCTCCTTAGTTCAGCTCTATTGAAGGTTTTATACGCTACCGCCTTATTTCAGGAATGGTTGTCGTGCATGATTCACTTCCAGTTCTCGAGTAGCATCAATTGGTATCCACCCGTGACCCTTACAGCCTGGAAGTACTGGTCACACATTCCTATTTCCAATGGCTACAAAACCGCTTTTTTTAATCGTTGATGATGACGCCGATGATCGCGATTTATTGAATCTGGCTTATCAGGAAGGATCGTATCAATGTGATCTGGTTTTTGCTGAAGACGGACGTGAAGCGTTGAAATTACTCGAACAATCGCCGGTACGCCCTTCCGTCATGCTGGTCGATATTAACATGCCGGGCATGAATGGCCTGGAATTGCTTCAAAAGCTCAAATCTTCGGCCCGCTGGAAAGGCATGCCCGTGGTTATGCTGACGACTTCCAATAGTCCCCGCCTGATTCACGATGCGTATTCCATGGGGGCAAACTCGTATCTGGTGAAACCCGATAACTACCATACCTTGTCCTCCCTGTGGGAAGCCCTGTATGGCTTCTGGACGAATACGGCCAAATTACCTTCCTATACCGTATCGCAAGGTGTATCGTAACTGATTTTATACTATCTTGCTACTTTAATTCGTTCGTTGTTCTGACTATTACAGACATTCAACGCGTAGATTTTCGTTAGGAAGTTAGTTCAGCTGACCATAAATTATAAATCAGGTATGAAGCCTAAGCCGCTTTTTCTGGTTGTAGAAGATAATCCAGATCATCGTTTTTTACTGGAATGGAGTTACCAGAAAAGTAACCAGACCTGTAATATTCTTTTTGCTGAAGATGGCGTGCAGGCCCTCGAACTCCTGGAAAGCTCGCCAGTGAAACCGGCTTTGCTCCTACTGGATTACGAATTGCCTCGCATGAATGGGCTGGAACTGGTGATGGCGTTAAAATCATCTCCTCGCTGGAAGCACCTGCCGATTGTCATGATGTCTTCCAGCGATGATCCGCACATTGTAAACAAGGCTTATTTTAATGGAGCCAGTTCATTCCTGGAAAAACCGCAGAGTTATCAGGATTTTAAGAACGTCTGGAGCCTGGTTTTTGACTTCTGGTCGCTAACGGCCCGATTACCCTAATCTTACAGCACATAGCTATAGAAAGCTCAGACGAGGGTCTGGGCTTTTTTTTTGACGTATAATCTTGAATGGTACAGTTTTTTATTTCTATAGTACAAATTTACAAGACACTGCCATGTTACTCTTCATCGTTATCCTGCTCGTAATTCTGGTGTTGTTTTCCCTGATCAACACGCTGCGAATCATTGATCAGGACGTTCCCCGCCCTTCAAAAAAATTCAAACAGCCGATTTCTTCCAAGTAATGTTAGGGTAGTTTTTACTTCACGTATTCCTGGCTTCAGGTTCTTTCGGATTCTTTAAATTATTCATTAGCTGGCACATCAATTTTAAGGGTTTGGACAAAAACGCTTCCGACCGTCCTCATCGGAATTCATCCATCCAAACATCTTGAACGTATGTCTGCGATTTTAGAAACCGAAATGCTACCGGGTGTTTCATCCCCTGGGGTGGCTGCACCCAGCGTTTCGCCAACGAGCCTCATTACCTTAAAAATTAACGGTGTAGAAAAAAAACTCCCGCTGGCCCCGTGGACTACCCTACTGGACGCCCTGCGGGAGCACATGGACCTGACGGGTACCAAAAAAGGCTGCGATCACGGTCAGTGCGGAGCCTGCACGGTACTCGTGAACGGTAAACGCATTAACTCCTGCCTGACGCTGGCCGTGATGCAGGAAGGAAATGAAATTACGACCATCGAAGGGCTGGCTAAAGGCGAAGAACTCCATCCATTGCAGGAAGCCTTTGTTGAACACGACGCATTCCAGTGTGGGTACTGCACGCCCGGACAGATTTGTTCGGCCATTGGCTTGATGAACGAAGGCAAAGCTCAGTCCAGAGCGGATATTCGGGAATTGATGAGCGGTAATCTCTGCCGTTGCGGAGCTTATTCCAACATTGTAGATGCCATTGATCAGGTAATGAATGAAAGGGGGAAACACGCATGAATCCTTTCTCGTATACCCGTGCCTACGGACTTGATACAGCCGTAGAAGAAAAGGTTGACGGAGCTGATTTTGTGGCGGGCGGTACCAACCTCATCGACCTGATGAAGGAAAACGTAACGCATCCACAGCACCTGATCGATATTAATCACCTGCCTCTGCAGGAAATTGAAGAAACCGAGTCGGGTGGCATCCGTATGGGAGCTTTGATGCGTAATGCCGACACGGCGTACCATCCCCTCGTGGAGCAACGTTACCCGCTGCTGGCTCAGGCCATTCTGGCCGGGGCTTCTCCGCAATTACGGAACATGGCTACCGATGGCGGCAACCTGATGCAGCGAACCCGTTGCTATTATTTCTACGATACCGCCACCCCCTGCAACAAACGGGAACCGGGTTCGGGCTGTTCGGCTATTAATGGATTTAACCGGATTCACGCCATTTTAGGTCATAGTGAATCCTGCATTGCTACTCATCCTTCGGACATGTGCGTGGCTCTGGCCGCTCTTGATGCAACGGTACACGTCAAGAGTAAACGCGGCGAACGAAGTATTCCTTTTCTGGAGTTTCACCGACTACCCGGCGATACGCCGCACCTGGACAATACCCTGCAAGCCGACGAACTGATTACGGCCATTGAATTGCCCGCGAAAGGCTTCGCGGACCATTATACCTACGTTAAGATTCGCGACCGCCAGTCGTATGCGTTTGCTCTGGTTTCTGTAGCGGCAGCTCTGGAACTTGACGGTACCACCATCACGGATGTACGGCTGGCCCTGGGCGGCGTCGCTCACAAACCCTGGCGGGATACGCAGGCCGAAACCCTGCTGAAAGGCAAACAGGCGACGCGGGAGAATTTTCAGCAGGTAGCCGAAAGTATTCTGGCGAATGCCCAGGGTTTTGGTCACAACACCTTTAAAATTGAACTGGCGAAGCGAGCCATTGTACGGGCCTTGCTGGAAGCTACGCAAAACGAGCACAAGTCATGAATACGCAATATATCGGAAAGCCTACCTCCCGCGTGGATGGCCGGGCGAAAGTAACCGGACAGGCCAAATACGCCGGCGAATTTCAGGTACCCGGCTTAGCCTACGGGGTCGTTGTATCCAGTGCCATTGCCAAAGGAACGATCGCCACAATCGACACATCGAAAGCCCTGGCTCTCGAAGGCGTGATTCAGGTGTTCACTCACGAAAATGTATCGGGACTGGCCTGGTTTGACAAGAGCTACAAAGACCAGGACTCCCCACCGGGTTCGCCCTTTCGACCGCTGCACAATTCAGAAATCAAATTTAGTCAGCAACCGATCGCACTGGTCGTTGCTGAAAGTTTTGAACTGGCCCGGTACGCGGCCTCACTGGTGCATGTGGAATACGAACATTCAGAAAAACCCATCGAAGCCGAATTACGGGACCACCTCGATAAAGCATTTGATCCCGGCAAAGGAAAGCAGGGTTACAAGAAGCCGAAAAATCGGGGAAACTTCGCGAAAGAATTCTCCAAGGCCCCCATTCATTTCAACTCGGAGTATTACCACGGAGCGGAGCACCACAATCCGATGGAAATGCACGCGTCGACGGTTATTTACGACGAGGACGATCACCTAACCATCTACGACAAAACGCAGGGTGTTTTCAACAGCCAGAGTTACGTAGCGGGTATTTTCGGCTTGTCGAAAAACGGGTTCGTATTCTCTCGCCCTTTGTGGGCGGTGCGTTTGGTTCAGGTTTACGGCCCCAGTATCAGCTTTTCATGGCGGTACTGGCGGCCCTGGAACTCAAGCGTTCGGTTCGCGTGACGCTGACCCGGCAGCAAATGTTCTCCTTTGGCCACCGTCCGGCTACCTTACAGAAAATGTCCCTGGCCGCGACCGAGGATGGCACTTTACAGGCCATGCGTCACGAGGCCATTTCGGAAACGTCCCGTTTTGAAAATTACACCGAAACAATTGTGGACTGGTCGGGAGCCATGTACAAATGTGACAACGTGGCCTACGATTACCAGTTGGTTAAACTGGATGCGTATACACCATTGGACATGCGGGCTCCGGGAGCAGCGACGGGCGTGTACGCAATTGAATGTGCGATGGACGAGCTGGCCCATAAGCTCAACATGGACCCCGTAGCCCTACGCCTGAAAAACTACACGGAGGAAGACGCTAATAAGGGCAAACCCTATTCCAGTAAGGAACTGAAAGCCTGTTACCAGCAGGGAGCCGACCGCTTTGGCTGGTCCCAGCGAAACCCGGAGCCGCGTTCGATGCGGGATGGCAACACGCTGATTGGCTGGGGTATGGCGACGGGGATGTGGGATTCCATGTTTGTACCCTGCCGGGCGAAGGCCTTTCTGTCCGCGGATGGGAAGTTGACCGTCAGTAGTGGTACGTCCGATATTGGTACGGGTACTTATACCATCATGACGCAGATTGCCGCTGAAACGGTAGGCCTCCCCATTGAACAGGTGACCTTTAAGCTGGGGGATTCTTCCCTCCCACTGGCGTACCTCGAAGGAGGTTCCGCAACGGCAGCATCGGTTGGAAACGCGGTACGCATTGCCTGCGAAAACATTCGCGAAAAGCTGATCCGACTGCTGAGCAAAACCAGTTACGCTCCCCTGGCCGATGTACCGGCGGAAGAACTCGTATTTGGTGACGGAAAAATCCAGCTCAAGTCCGATCCTCAGATCAGTATTTCCATGAGCGATCTGATGAAACTGGCGGGCGAAAATTATCTGGAGGATACGGCTACGGCCATTCCAAATATGATCAAGCAAATGCCCTATGCCCGTAACGTACACTCTGCGGTATTTGTGGAAGTACGCGTGGATGAAGATTTCGGTACCGTTCGCGTGAGTCGCATGGTGAGTGCGATTGCGGGGGGCCGGATCCTGAATCCGAAAACGGCCCGTAGTCAGATTCTCGGCGGGATGGTTTGGGGACTAAGTAAAGCTCTGGAGGAAACGAGTGAGGTAGATTCCAACTTCGGTCGTTTCATGAACCACAATTATGCGGAATACCACATTCCGGTTAATGCCGACATCCCCGAAGAATTTGAAGTCATTTTCGTCGAAGAACAGGACGATATTGTGAACCCGATGGGTACGAAAGGCTTGGGTGAAATCGGGATCGTAGGGGTAGCTCCGGCGATTGCCAATGCGGTCTTCCACGCCACGGGCAAACGCGTACACGTGCTGCCGATTACGCTGGATAAGCTGATTGTGGAGCACGAAGATTCGGCAGTGCCTTTATAATCTGGTTTAGGATCAGATTCTGAGTAACAAAAAGTCCCGCAGGATCCTGCGGGACTTT
>NZ_NMPS01000080.1:0-202 GCF_002261125.1 Siphonobacter sp. BAB-5385
TTCAATGTGATTAGCCCCGTATGCAATGCGGGGGGAATCCAATACGAAGCTGACCATGGGCTACACCCATGGCTATTTAAATGAAACTCCTCCGAAGTTAAACGGCCCTAGTTCAGCCAGGCTTGCATGCCCCCCAACCCTGAAGGGGTTCAATGTGATTAGGCCCGTATGCAATGCGGGGTATGGGTGCGTCCCGCCCGGT
>NZ_NMPS01000081.1:0-25944 GCF_002261125.1 Siphonobacter sp. BAB-5385
TTCAATGTGATTAGCCCCGTATGCAATGCGGGGCCAACTCAAACTTCTCAAACCAGACCTCTTACAACAACCAGAACGGCAGCAGGAAAATCCCATCACCAATCCAGCGATACCGTTCATTCGTGAGATAAAACGGATAATCACGGCGAATTTCAATGAGTACCAGACTCATGAATAGTTCGGTAAAGGCAAACCGACGCTGATAAGGAAGTACTTCCGTAAAACTGATGGACAGAAAAAGAACGGCAATACCTCCAATAATCAGATACATCAATAAATCCGGAATTCCGTCGCGGAGTAGACTGGCCAGATTGGAGGCGTAGAGTTTTCCCGACTGCGTCTCCATCCACGAAAACAGAATCAGATTCTGAAAAGCGATCAGGGCGAACATCACCGCTAGGGCCTGATCCTGCCAGGGAATGAATCGCTGTTGCGTAAACGCCACCCCCCAAATCCCAGCCGCGTAGACGCAGGCCGTAATGGGTTCCTTCAGCAGATACATTTTGCTTTTCGGAGCCAGCTTGTTAACCATGAACAGGTACAGCCCGACCACCCCACTCAAAATAAGGCCGAAACGAATCAACGGGAAGGGTAGAAACAAAGTCAGAATTCCAGCTAATACCGCCACCCCCGCCGATACTTTCCAGAACAGGTCGGCATGCTGGGCGTGAAACTGGTGACGGGGCGTCGCCGGAATAGGTTTCTTGCGAATATCAAGCAGCCGATCTACCGTATAGATCAGCCATACCGTAAGCGTCAGCACTGCAATGGCCGTGTAATTAATTTCACCCTTGCCGTCCGGCAGTCGACTGGCAGCGGCGGCACAAAGGGCTGCCCCCGCCGCTACATCGAGGTTAAGCCAGTGAAGTTGTTGTAATACTGATCGCACTCCCAAAACTAAAATCTTTAATAAACCCCAAAAGTAGGAAGTCTTTTCAAGGCGAAAGCGGAAATCGGGCGGATATGTTTAGAAGTTCGCCGCCGAATCCTAATTATAATCATACATTAAGTTTTTGAAGCCTTCGTAAAAACGAAGGAGACATAGCTTAAGCTACGCCTCCTTCCGGACTATTCAGGCATGGGACAATCGATGCTGGCTAGTTAGTGGCCAGTTGTACCTTGAGACTGGTACCATTCGCAATTTCTTCGCTGGCTCGTTTCAGGACCGTATCGCCGGGTTTGAGATCACCAAAAACCTGGGTTTGCCCGACGGCTTCATCGCCTTTCTGCACCGTTACGTGAACGGCTTTTCCATTTTCTACTTTAATCACAAAGGTGCGATCCATGGTGCTGACAATGGCCGTTTTGGGTACATACATGCTGCCTTCCGTGGAGTGAACCGGTAACCGGGCTGAGGCGAACATACCCGGTTTCAGCTTTTCGTTACTATTCTGAATATCAATTTCAATCAGCTCCGAGCGGGTTTCCGGGCGTACAGTATTGGATACCCGATTGATTTTTCCCGTAAAGGTCTGATTGGGAAAACTCCGCACGCTGAACTGAACCGTATTGCCTTTGTAGTTATTGTTAAGGTACGCTTCCGGAACCGCTACCCGTAACCTGAGTCGGTCCAGCTGCCGGATTTTCAACATGGGTACACTGTTCTGGCCACCGGGACCCACGAACGCTCCGGGAGACAGGCGACGATCCGTAATCACGCCCGTGAACGGAGCCGTAATTTTAAGGTAACTAACCAATTGCTGCACGGACGTATAGTGAGCATTGGCAGCTACTACGGCCAGACTATCCGAGATCGATTTGGTACGGGCCGCATCCAGATCGACGGGGGAGATGGCTCCCGTCGTTCGGTTGGCCCGCAGTACCCGCTGGTAGGTAGCTTTGCTGGCTTCGTGTACGGCTTCAGCGGCTTTTACCTTGGAGTAGGCTTCGGTTAAGTTAGCCGTTAGCTCTGGGGCTTCCAGTTGAGCTAGAATCTGCCCCTTTTTGACTTTATCGCCAATATCTACGTGCAGCGAACGCACGTAACTGCTCACGCGGGGGTAGAGGTCGGTTTCGTAATAACTTTCCAGCTCTCCCGGCAAATTCAGCTCGCGGGTGGGGCGTGAGGCCGCAATTTTTACGGCTTCGTAGCGAATATCCGGATCCTGGGCCGGGTCCGTTGCCACGGTTTCGTTCGAGGCCGAATGACAGCTACTCAGGAACGCAACGAAGCTTGCTATCGTCAGGATTCGTATCAAAGCGTTGGTATACATGCTAGTAGGAGGAATAAGCCTAGGCGATTTCATTTTCAAGTACAGGAGTTCCATCGTATACCGCACTGGTCGGATCGTCGGGATCGAGGGAGGGAGAAATAAGTGATGTTTTTCGTTGAACGGCCGCAAAGACCAGGGGCAGAATGAGTAAGGCCGCCACCGTCGAGAACAGCAGGCCTCCGATTACCGCCCGTCCGAGCGGAGCCGTTTGTTCACCCGATTCGCCCAGGCCACTCGCCATCGGAATCATCCCGGCAATCATTGCCAGAGCCGTCATCAAAATGGGTCGCAGACGAGCCGCACCCGCCATTCGGGCGGAGGTCAGGGCGTTGCGGTACCGAAGTCGCAACGATTCCGCATTCGTAACCAGCAGCAGGGCATTGGCCACTGACACCCCCACGGACATGATGATACCCATGTACGATTGCAGGTTCAGCGTTTGACCCGTCACGAGCAGCAACGTCAGCGAACCCGCCAGTACCGCCGGAATACTCACCAGTACCACACCCGCCAGCTTGAAGGATTGGTAATTGGCCGCCAGCAGCAGGAAGATTACCACCACCGCCAGTCCCAGACCAAACTGAAGACTCGTCAACGTTTCATCCAGCAACTGAGCCATTCCCCGTAATTCCACACTGGAGCCTTTGGGCGGATCACCCGCATTTTTGATGGCCTGCTGTACCGCCCGTGAAGCCGTACCCAGATCTTTGTGAGCAATATTCGCCGATACCGTAATGATTCGGCGGGGGCCAATCCGGTCGTACTCACCGGGAACGGTACTGGGGGTAATGGTGGCCACATCGCCCAGCGTGGGCCGTAACTGGCCTTTCACCAGCGGAATACTTTGAATATCGGCCACGGTATTCATCTGTTGCTGCTCCATCTCCACCTGTACCTGATAGGCGAAGCCCTTGGACTCATCCAGCCAGAGGTTCTTGGCCGTAAACCGACTGGAAGAGGTCGCCGCTACCAGCGATTTGGCAATTTCATCGATACTCACGTTGAGCTGAGCGGCTCGTTCGCGGTCAATTTTGATCTGAATGGTTGGATAACTCAGCGGCTGATTGATCCGTAAATCCCGCAGATACGGAATCTTCTTCATTTGCGTCAAAAGGCGATTGGCGTAATGCTGTCCTTCTTCCAGACTTTTGCCACCCACCTGAATCTCGATGGGAGCCTGGGCTCCCTGACTCATGATTTTATCCGTCAGGTCAATGGGTTCGTAGGATAATTTTACGCCGGGAAGCTTCTGGTGTACCCGTTTCCGAATTTCATCCTTCAGGTTGTCGAGCGAGGCCACTTCGTACTGATCCGAAAGCTTCACCTGTAAGACCGCTTCGTGCGGACCGGCATTGAATACGTACAGCGAACTGGTACCGTAACTGGAAGGCGTCATCCCCACGAAAGCCGAGGATATGGCCACATTTTTCGGACCAACGATACCATCAATCTGGCGGATGACTTCTTTCGTGATTTCTTCCGTACGTTCAATCCGTAAGCCCTCCTGAGCAACGATGCGGACCTGAAACTGCCGGGCGTGATTCTGCCGGGGCATCATGTCCTGACCAATCTGCGTGAACCCGACGCCAATAAGTACGGCACAAAAGATCAGATACGCTCCAATCACGATTCCCTTGCGTTGTAACAGGCGATCAAGCAAACGTAAGTAACCCAGTTTGAAGCGTTCAAAACCCGTTACCTTTTCAGGATGCTGCGTTTCGAAGTTCTCCTGATGGGCCTCCTGTTGCTCTGAAAGGTCGGGCAGCAGGCTAAGGTCATGCGGCGTGGGGTGGGCGTGAGCTTTCATCCACCAGTTGGAAACCACCGGTACGAAGGTCTGCGAAAGCAGGTACGACGCAATGATGGTAAAGCCTACGGACAGGGATAGCGGCAGGAACATCCCCCGGGGTACGCCATTCATCAGGAACGCCGGAGCAAATACGGCCAGAATACAGAGCGTAATCAACAATAGCGGAAAGGATACTTCCTTACAGCCGTCGAAAATGGCCCGGGCCTTGGGCTTACCCATTTCCAGATGCTGGTGAATGTTTTCAATCACCACCGTCGCCTGATCGACCAGAATTCCAATGGCGAGAGCCAGTCCTGACAAGGTCATGATATTGATGGTCTGACCCATGAGCTGAAGCATCAGAATCGAAGCCAGAATGGAAACGGGTATCGTCAGAACCACAATGAGCGAGCTACGCCAGTCGCCCAGGAAAAGCAGTACCATTAGTCCCGTCAGCAAGGCACCCAGTCCCCCTTCCACGGCCAGACTATGCACGGCCTGGGTCACGTATACCGACTGATCAAATTCATACGATAGCTCCACATCGTCGGGCAACAGGGCTTTCATATCGGCCAGTTTCCCCTTCAACGCATTTACCACACTCATGGTGGAAGCGTCAGCGGATTTGGTTACGGGAATGTACACCGATCGTTTGCCATTCACCAGGGCGTAACCCACGGGTACATCGGTACCATCTTCTACGGTGGCAATGTCCCGCACGAATACCGTCGGACCGACCCCTTTTCGCAGGGGAATATTCAGGAATTCATCGACTTTATCGAGAACCGTATTATTCGGCGTCAGAATGGAAAAATCACCGATCCGGATGCTACCGCCGGGTGAAATCTGGTTGTTCCGAACCACGGTCGATACAATTTCATCGGGCGTTAATTCATAACTCCGCATCCGTTCGGGGTCTACCCGTACGACAACCGTACGCTCGTTACCACCAAAAGGCGAAGGAGCCGAAGCACCGGGAATCTGGGAGAACAGGGGCCGAATCCGCGTCGAAGCCAGATCCTGCATCTCGCCGAGCGAAGCCCGCTGACTGCTAAAGACCAATTGTCCCACCGGTAAGCTGGACGCATCGAAACGAACGACAATTGGAGGTACGGTTCCGGGAGGTAAGTAACTCATCACCCGACTGACCTGACTGGCCACTTCCCCGGCGGCCTGGGCCATGTCCACGTCTTCGTAAAAACTACATTTGACCAGACACAGACCCTGAATATTTTTCACTTCCACGCTCTTGATTCCCGATACGTACAGCATCTGGTTCTGGTAACGCGTGGAAACGAAACCTTCCATCTGAGCGGGCGTCATCCCGCCGTAGGGCTGGGCAATGTAGATCGTCGGTAAGTTCAGCCGGGGAAAAATATCGACCGGAATCCGGCTCAGGGCCAGAATCGAAAAGACGACGATTCCCAGCAGAGCTACGATAATCGTAATGGGTTTAGCTAAGGCCGCTTTTATCATAATTAGTTGAGAATCTGATTCAAAAATTCTTCCAGGTTGCCATCTGCCGCGGCTTTTAGTAATAAAGCCCGCCAAAGGCCATTCACCGCCAGAGCCTGATCTACTTCCGCCCGGTTCAGCAGAGCGGCGGTTTGGGTCAGCGTTTGAATGTTATCCAATCCCGATTCGTACCGGGCCCGCGACTGGGCGTAGGCCTGCTGGGCCGCCTCCAGCTGGAGTGGAGCCTGCCTTACCGTGGCCTGAGCCAGTTCGATCTGGAGATTCGCATTTTCGGAACCTGCGTCTAAGGCTAGTTTTTGCTGATTGTAGCTTTCCTGCGATACCCGAACCCGCTCGCGTTGAGCGGAGAGATTGGGTTTAACCCGAAATAATTCCGTCGGTCGCCAGATGGCGGTAAACCCTACGATGTAGTTGAACGCCCGCAAAGGCAAACCAGCCCCAAGCGTCGGGTCAATCCGAAACGTACCATCCTGAGCTGCTTCGCTAATGCCCGATCCCCGGCCCTGGAGTGAACCGAGTACGGAAATGGAAGGCAGGGCATTGGCTTTCAGTAACGTTTGGTTGGCTTCACCCAGGGCCATTTGTTTCTGCAAAACCCGTAACTGCGGGTGGATGTACGCTTTTTCCCCCGAAACCCGGTTCATGTCCGGTAATCGGTGGTAGAAAATGAGCGAATCCAGTTCGTAACCCAGACTCGGTTCGCCCATCAATTCGGTCAAACGTAGTACTTGCTGCTGAGCCATTTTCTGACTTTCCAGCACCTGAAGTCGGGCACGGGCCACTTCCGCCGCACTCACCGAACTGTCAATTCCGGGACGTAAACCGCCGGAAGTACTGGCTCGCGTAATGATTTGCAAAGCCTTGGCTCGTTGCAGGTTGGAAATTTGCAGGAGTACCGATTTTTTCAGATTGAGAGCTAGGAGATACGCATCGCACACGCGAACCTGGTGGAGAAATAACTCGCTCTCGTAATCCGCCTTGGCTTGTTCAATCGACAAGTTGGCCTGATTCCGGCGGGCCTGCCGACGACCAAAAGTGACGGCCTCCCAGTCAATAACCATTGAAGCCGCACTCGTCCAGGCGGCCTGGTTATTGAATCCATCGGTACGTACCCCGGTAATGGGAATCATCAGGCCACCGGCTGAAGCCGAAGCTCCACGGACCTGATTGGAAGTGGCGTTAAAGGCTTGAGCCTGAACGCCCGCCTGAGGCAGAAAGGACAGCCGCATGGACTGAGCATCCGCTTCGGAGCTTCTAATTGCGGCCAGTTTACCGCGGATGGAAGGGTAATTGGTGCGGGCCTTATCCAATACTTCATCGAGCGACAAACGGGGCGGTTGTCCGCACAGGGTTTGTAGCAGCGATAAGCCCAGGATTACCTGTAAAAGCAGTATTCGTTTAATGTTCGACATATCAATCCATTCACTGGGGAATGGAACAAACCTATGAAGCGGACATTAGAACGAGATTAGAACCCTATTAGAAGAGATTAGAACGGTATTAGAAAGCCAGAAATGAAGGTTTTTAACGGAAAATGGATAGACAAAAAAACTTTAGGAGTACAAAGGCAACCGAACCTCGGCACAAGTCCCGCCGCTTTCCCGGGGGCTCAACGTCAATTGTCCCTGATGCAGTAATACAATCCGGTGGGTGAGGGTAAGTCCCACGCCAAAACCTTCGATACGTTGAACATTCGAACCCCGAACCAGCGGTTGTAGAATACGTTCCTCTTCACCGGGCGTCAGTCCGATGCCCTGATCCAAAATCCGGATATGGGCTTGTTGATCTTGGGTGATTTCCAGCGAAAACGAAACGGGCTGACCCTGGGAATACTTGACCGCATTGTCGAGCAAATTATACAAGGCCGTACGGAGTAGGTACGGATTGCCCAGAATGAGTACGGGCGTAGCTTGTTCCAGCACGTCCTGACTGACGTTGACGGAAAGCGTTTGTCCCGGCTTCTGCTGACCTAGCAGATCCGCTACTTCCAGTACCAGCTCAACCACATCCAGCGGTTGCTTATCAATCTGTATCTGTACATTATCGAGCTGAGCCAATTGCAGTAAGCCATTCGAAAGAGCCGTGAGCTTGTCGATTTCCCGCACGGCCTGACTCATGCCTTTTTTGAGTTCCTGTACGTTGGAATCGTAGGTAAGCGAGGTTTCCAGCCAACCTTTGATGGTCGTCAGCGGGGTGCGTAATTCGTGGGAAGCCTGGGAGATAAAGGCCCGCTGATTATCCACCAGTTTTTCCTGGCGTTGTAACAGTTCGTTGAACGCAGAGGCCAGTACGCCAACTTCGTCATTCGGATTTTCGGGTTGTAAACGAAAACCCAGGGAGCCTTCCTGGGGCAGTTGATCGATGAGGCGATGTAAAGGCTTCAGGGCTTGCCGGGAAAAGAAATAGCCTAGTAATCCGACCAGAACAATCGCAAAAATGTCCCCCAGAATGAGCAAATCCATCAGGTTACTCTGGCGATTGTAGCCATCTTCATCGTAGGCCGTCACCAGTACCAGATACTCCTGACCCGAAGGCGAGGGCCAGGGGCCGGGGTAGGTAAGGGCCATACCGTCTTTGGGGTACTTGTGGTGAGGAGTCTGGTAACTAAACCGAACCAACCGTTCATCGCGTACCCGCTTGCGAAAAGCCTGACTAGCCAGAAAGTCGTTGGTGACTTCGCTGGCAAAAATGAGACTGTCTTTCGGCGAATAGATGAAAACGACCTGTTCCGGTAAGGAAGTGGTAATCTTACCCACAACGGCATCGTCTTTGGTAATGAGTTGTTCCGTAACGCGGGCTTTGCGTTCCAGCCAGCCGTCCATGGCCCGCTGCCGCAGGGACGAATAGGTGAAATAAACGTATACCGAAAAAAGCAGCAGACTACCCGCTACCAGCGAAGAAAACCAAAGGATGATCTTGTGCTTGATTTTCATACTCAGGCCCGTAACACATACCCCATGCCGACGACGGTGTGTAAGAGTTTATGATCGAATTCTTTGTCAATTTTCTTGCGTAAGTAATTGATATACACGTCAATGATATTCGTATTGGTATCGAAGTGCAGATCCCAGACTTTTTCGGCAATGTCAATCCGGCTCACGATCCGCCCCTGATTGATCATCAGATACTCCAGCAGGGCGTACTCCCGAGCCGTCAGGTCAATGGGCTGGCCCCGGCGGGTGAGGGTACGGGCCTCGGTGTTCAATTCCAGATCGGCCACGCGTAATACGGACTTCATCCCTTCGTGGGTGGCATTCCGGCGGGCCAGGGCTTTGATCCGTAGAATAAGCTCGCGGAATACAAAGGGTTTTACCAGATAATCATCGGCACCGGCATCAAAACCGCTTTCCTTGTCCGTCAGACTATCCAGAGCGGTGAGCATCAGTACCGGTTGACGGGGTGACTGTTGCTTGATGTACCGACATAAATCAAAGCCGTTGATGTGAGGTAAGTTGACATCCAAAATAATCACATCGTAACTGTTGTTGTCCGCCATCCGCTGGCCCATCAGCCCGTCGTACGCAATGTCGAGCACGTAACCTTCACTTTCTACCCCTTTTCGGATGAACGAAGCCAAGCTGACTTCATCTTCCACCAACAATACCTTCATAATCTTCTCCTACGTTTGAATCGAATCAATGCTACTGTAAGGGGCCCGGCTTACTGGTTAGAATGTCAACGGTATCGCCCACCCGAAGCGTGTACAAATCGGTTGCCGGTAGTAAATTCTGGCCAAAAAGAATCTTGTTATTCCAGTTCCGGTATTTGCTTAGGGTACGCAAGGGTTCTTTTCCTTTTTCAGCCGTTTGCTGATCAATCGTGGTTAGTACGCAACGGGCACAGGGTTTCACGCCCCAGAATTCCTGTTCACCGATTCGGAAATTTTCCCAGCCTTCTTCTTCGTAGGGCTGTCCGCCCGTCACGACCAGATTGGGCCGGAAGCGGTTCATCGGTACGGGTGTTTCCAGTCGCGTATTCAGGTCATCTAACGATGCCTGCCCGATCAGTAAAAAAGGATAGCCATCCGAGAAGCTCGTGATTTCTCCCTGCCGGGCGTACTTCGGGTCAACCGATCGATGCGTATTCTCGGGCTGGTACACGAGGCGACAGTTTCGACCCAAAATCGCACTAAACCAGGCGTCCGCTTCCGGAAAACCTCCCTGAGCCGACATCGTATCATCCCAGACTTCCACCTGAAGGGCTTCGCCACCTTCAGCAACCAGCGGAATACGCAGAGGGTTGGACGGAGACTCACGATGCGTAATGATCAGGCTGTCCTCCTCCATGCGAACTTCAAACAGGGCCAGTTGGGGTAAGGTTCGCTGGGAAAGAAAGCGACCCGTTTCGTCCACCAGCATCCAGCGGCGGTCGTACAGAAGTCCACGGGAAGTAAGCGTGGCTTGGGGCAGGGAAAGCCCTGCCAGTGATTTAATCGGGTAAATCCAGATTTCAGAAAGCTGTAAGGTAGGCATACGCAAAGCTACTTTTTTTGGTTTTCCGTTCATCACAAAGTCGATAATCTCGGGCAATACCGGTAGTTAGTTTTTTCGTTATCAGTTAATTTTGGGCCATTTTCAAGCCTTTCGCTTGTGGTGGAACTTGCGGCTTCTTTGCTATGTATTCCTTAAGAAACGTTAAAATCCAAAATAAAAAGATGTAAATATGTATATACATTAAATGTTATGGTATATATTTGCATCACCTTTCAATAACGCCATGACCATTGAAAATGAAATAAAGCAACGAGCTTTTACCAGTCCTTATCACAAGGTGATGGTAAATCTGATTTATACGAATAACTGGATGACTTCGCTGCATTCGGAAAAGCTGAAACCGTACGGATTAACGATACAGCAATTCAACGTGCTGCGTATCCTTCGGGGTCAGTATCCCAGTGCGATTACAGTCAATGCCATTATCGAACGCATGCTGGATAAAATGTCCAATGCCAGTCGTCTGGTGGACAAATTACTGGCGAAAGAACTCGTCAGCCGGATGGTGTGCCCGAACGATCGCCGGGCGGTAGACGTGCTCATTACCGAAAAAGGCCTGGCCCTGCTCGAAAAAATCGATGAACGAATCGGAGAGTGGGAAGTGGACCTGATCGAAGGCCTCACCGAAGAAGAAGCCGAGCAACTGAGTCTGTTGCTGGACAAAATGCGAGGCAAGCACGTTTCGATGGATTGCGATGGAAATGAAGTAGTAGCTCCTTAACCAAAATTTCTCCCTTCAGTAGAATTTAAACTCCCAATTAATCAAACAAATGAAAACGGTTAAATTTTTCGCTGCGGCTCTGGCTGCTACCATGTTGTTCGTAAACGCTGGTAAAAAGCCTACGCCGGTTAAAGTGGATACGGCGAAATCATCAGTAATCTGGTTAGGTAAGAAAGTAACGGGTGAGCACACCGGAACCATTGCTTTGAAAGATGGTCAACTGCTGCTCGACGGCGGTAAACTGGTCGGCGGTAACTTCACGATGGACATGAGTACGCTGAAAGTAACCGACGTGAAAGACGAAAAAATGAACACCAAACTGAAAACCCACCTCGAAGGTGAAGATTTCTTTGGTGTAGCTAATCACCCGACGTCAACGATGAAAATTACGAAAGTGACCCCTAAAGGTGGTAACAACTACGACGTAACCGGCGACCTGACGATCAAAGGAAAAACCAACGCAGTAACGTTCCCCGCTACGGTTGATCCAAAAACGGGTACGGGTACGGCTAAAATCAAAATTGACCGTTCAAAATATGACATCCGTTACGGTTCAAAAAGCTTCTTCGATAACCTCGGAGACAAAGCCATCAACGATGATTTTGAACTGGATGTAAACCTGGCTACGACGAAATAATTCGTACCCAGCGTTAGTATAAAAAAGGCCCGGAAATTTAATTCCGGGCCTTTTTTATGGTAGATACTCCTACATCTCGTACAACTCAATGGGCAGACCGTCGGGATCGGCGAAAAACGTAAATCGTCGCTGGGTCCACTCATCGGTACGGATGGGTTCCGTTTCCACGCCGTGCGTACGGAGGGAAGCAATGGCCGCGTCCAAATCGGTTACCGCAAAAGCCAGGTGGCGTAAACCCTGAGCTTCGGGTCGGCTGGGCCGGGCGGGCGGATTGGGAAACGAGAACAGTTCAATCTGGTAGTGACCCTTCACGGCCAGATCCAGTTTGTACGAATCGCGTTCGGCCCGGTACACTTCCCGAACCACTTCCAGTCCTAGCACCTGCGTATAGAAGTGTTTGGAACGCTCGTAATCCGAGCAGATAATGGCGATATGGTGAATGGCTTCTAGCATACGATTACTGCTGACTCTTTTTCATACGACGTACCAACTGGTTGGAGTACAGAAACTCCTGAAGCTCCGGCACGTCGGTATCCAGAATGTTATCTTTCGTCCCTTCCCAAAGTTTATGCCCCTGGTGTAAGAACAGAATATCTTCGCCAATGCCCAGTACCGAGTTCATATCGTGCGTAATAACCATCGTCGTGATCTGATACTCATCGGTGATTTCCTGAATCAGCTCATCGATTTTTACACTCGTCAGCGGGTCCAGACCTGAGTTGGGTTCATCGCAGAACAGGTACTTGGGATTCATCACAATGGCCCGGGCAATGCCGACGCGTTTTTTCATCCCACCCGAAACCTCAGAAGGCATCCGCTGGGCGGCTTTTTCCAGCCCGACGCGTTGGAGACAAAACTGAGCCCGATCCATCTTTTCTTCTTCCGATTGATCGGTAAGCATATCGAGCGGAAACTTTACGTTTTCGAGTACCGTCTTCGAGTCAAAGAGAGCACTGCCCTGAAACAGTACGCCCATCTCCCGGCGGATGTCACGTTTGGTGTCCTTGTCGCCCGACCAGAAATCACGGCCATTGTACAGAACATTGCCGCCTTCGGGTTTAATCAGCCCAACGATGCATTTCAATAAAACGGACTTTCCCGTACCCGAACCACCGATGATGAGGCTGCAATTGCCGGGTTTGAACGTACCCGAAATGCCATCGAGTACCACGCGTCCGTTAAATTCTTTCCTGATATTTTTTATTTCAATCATTGTAAACAAGGCATCTAAAAATCAGTCGATTCATGCGGGTCTCACGCTTATATTATAACAGCAACTGAGCCAGCAGGTAATCCGCTACTAATACAGCAATACAACTATTCGTAACGGCCGTAGTACTGGCTTTTCCTACTTCGAGGGCTCCGCCTTCGGTGTAATACCCCCGGAAAGCGGAGATAGAAGTGATCAGAAAGGCAAATACGACGGTTTTAATCAACGCAAATGGTACGTTGAAAGGAATAAAGTCAGCCCGGATTCCGTACACGTAATCCTCGGGCGTAATAGCCCCCGACAGCGTACCCGCGACATAGCCACCCCAGATGGATAAAAATCCGGCGATAGTAATCAGCATCGGGAATACCAGAACCGCAGCAATGATTTTGGGCAGAACCAGGTACGAGGCGGAGTTGAGGCCCATGACTTCCAGGGCATCAATCTGTTCCGAAATACGCATGGTACCCAAACCGCTGGCGATATTGGAACCCACTTTCCCCGCCAGTACGATACAGGTAATGGTAGGAGCCAGTTCCAGCAGCGTCATATCTCGTACGATCAGCGAAATAACGTAGTCGGGAATGAAGGGGCTTACCAGGTTGTAGGCCGTCTGCACGCAGGTTACAGCTCCGATAAAAGTAGAAACGATGGAAACAATAAAGATGGAATCGATGCCGAGTGCTACGGCTTCTTCCAGGATCTGTTTTGCGTACACACTCACCTTTTCGCGACGCGTAAACAGGGTTCCCAGAAAGATAAAATAACGACCCACACGGGTAAGTAAATTCATGGCTTAATCAGTTTACAATTGTCTGTTTTCGGTTTTCAGTTGGAAGACAAATCCATTTACATACGTATCGGCTTTTAGTAAAACTCACGCAGGCGTAAGCTGTTTTGCCCGGACGATACAAAGGCGTAAAAGAGTACCCGAAATAACGGACTTCTTCACGGGTGAATAGGGGCAGTAATCTAGCTACTAAAAAAACAATCCCACTCCGAAACGAACACTCAGCGTACCCGCCGTTTGTGAAAAGGCCGGACGGGCCGAGGCGAGCGTTACGGGCCCGAGCGTAGCCGTTACGGGAATATCATCAAACGACGGACGGGCCCGTAAGCCATCAATGTCCGTAAAAATTCGGAACGTTTCGGATAATTTATAAGCGAAACTCGCTCCGGCTCCGTACATAAACGCGGTTGCCTCCCGGGCTTCACTCGACACCGTAAGGGGGGCTACAACTCCGGTCATCGGCGTTTCCAGCGGATTGACGGCTTCTCCCTGCCCCGTAATGGAGGGAAAACGCAAATGCATGATCCCCGCATTGAACCGCAAATCGATCCGAATTCGTTCGCCTACTTCAAAGGTGTAGTAAGGAGACAGGTAGCCCGTATAAAATTCAAACTTTTTCGCAGAAGCATTAATCGATTTGACCAGGGGAATGTAGGCCGCGGGTAAATACTTGTCTTTCAGATACTGCGTCATTTCTTCGTTTTTCACGGCATGGGTCCAGGCCGAAGCTGTCAGGGCCACTCCGAAATGTCGACTAAAATCATGGGCCACGGTCAAACCCAGATGAGGACCGGTTTTCAGAAGCTTGGCGAGGTCCTGCGTTTCAGAATCTTCAAATTTTCCGTACGGAAAACTCGGTCCAATACCGACTTTTACAATCAGTTTCGACTGAGCATAGAGGGAAGAAAAGGCTGTCAGGAAACCCAGCAGGAGGAGGTACTTTCGCATCGCAACAGGGATTTTTTTACGAATTAAGCACTTCTATGATCGATCTGTACGCAAATCCGGTACGGATCTTTCCTGAAGGTTCCATTATTTACTAAACAAAATACTGATAATGAGTGATTTATTGAATAGTGAACTGATTAAAACAAAAGATGTTCCTCTGGCGGGAAAACCGCTGGTTATTGTAACCGGAGCGACCAGGGGTATTGGCAAGGCCATCTTACGCCGATTCGTAAAAGGAGGGTTCGACGCCATTACAGTCGCTCGCAACACGGCAGATCTGGAGAAACTCAAACAAGAAACGGAACAGGAGTTTGAAGGCCGGCAGGTACACATTTACACGGCTGACCTGGGTGAACGCGAACAGATTGAAGCCTTTGCCGCTTTCGTCAAGGCCCAGCAGCGATCCATTGAAATGCTGGTGAATAATACCGGACTCTTTCTGCCCGGCCAGATCTACAACGAAGCGGAAGGTACCTTCGAAACGATGATCAACGTCAACGTAGGTTCGGCGTATCACCTGACCCGGGCCTTGCTACCCGCCATGATGGAGCGGCAACGGGGGTATATTGTGAATGTATGTTCGACGGCCAGTATCAAAGCCTATCCCAACGGTGGTTCATACTGTATTGCGAAACATGCCTTACTGGGACTGACGCGGGAGTTACGGGAAGAACTCAAAACCAAAGGAATCAAAGTAACGGCAATTCTGCCGGGTGCCACCTATACTGAAAGCTGGGCGGGCAGCGATTTACCCGAAAGCCGTTTTATGCAGGTAGATGACATGGCCGAACTGCTTTGGACCAGCTACCATCTATCTCCTTCGGCTGTGGTCGAAGAACTACTGGTACGCCCACAATTGGGGGATTTGTAACCGATCTCGGAATTGAATAGCCAGTCGGTTAATTTCCACTATTTTATTTGGTTAACGGACGAAAGTAAGGAACTCTATACAACTTATTAAAAAATCTTATTAAATAAAGGAAGAGAACCCTTATTTTCGCCGTAGTTTTCTGCAATTGATTTACCAAACCTGTTACCAACATTCATGGCCGATAACCAGTACCTAGGCATAGACGTGGGTGGAACGAATGTCAAAATGGGCATCGTAGACGCTACCACGGGTAAAATTTCAAATTTTTACAGCCACGATACGCTTAGTTGGCGGCAATCCGGTCACTTTGAAGAACGACTGGGCGATGCCATTTCTCTGCAACTGCTCGATAATCCTACGCTTACGAAAGTAGGAATTGGTCTGCCGGGAATGATCAACAGCAAGCGTACCGTACCCCTTGAAATTACGGCCATTCCGGAGTTAAATAATGTAAAGCTGGTCGAGTACCTGTCCAATCGGTTTGCTGGCGTTTCCTTCTATCTGGAAAATGACGCCAACGCTGCGGCCTTGGGAGAATTCTATTTCGGTGAAGAAAAGATCGACGAAAATTATATTTTCATTACCCTGGGAACGGGCGTAGGCGGTGCCGCCATCCTGAATCGCCGCGTATTTACGGGCGGTAACGGAAATGCCATGGAGCCCGGCCATATTCCTTCCGTAGAAGGAAAAGTACTGGAGCGGAACATTGGTAAAAATGAATTGCTGAACCTCGCCACGAAAATGCGTTCCGAATACACGGGAGCGACACAATTACCCGGCGATGGTACGATCTCAACGACCGGTCTGGTAGCAGCTGCTGCGGCAGACGACGCTCTGGCTCTGCAAATCTTTGAGCGGGTGGGTGAAATTCTGGGCGACGGTCTGGCCTCGCTGGTACGGATTCTGGACATCAACCTCATCCTGATTGGTGGCGGTCTGTCGGCTTCCTTTGATTTCATTATGCCGGCCGTATTCAAGAAATTAAACTACTGGCTGACGCCGTATAACCTGGACACACTGGAAATCAAACGGGCTACGCTCGGTAATGATGCTGGTTTGCTGGGAGCCGCTTCCTTGTGCTTTGAAGTACAGGATGGCGTGGGTGCAGAAGGTTAAGCATCACGAATATATCCCCTTTAAAAGCCCCGTTTCGTTCGCGAAGCGGGGCTTTTTATCGTTCTACCCGTACGAGAAAGTCATTCCGTTCATCGTCTTTCCAAGAAAGAATTGAAAAAATACTAGGACATCGTCCGGCGTATTGTTTTTTTAGAGGATTAATTTGAACAGAATGAAGCGTATCGTTTGTGCATGGCTGATCTTGTGGTCGTTTTCTTCCCTGGCCCAGGCCCCAGCTAGTAATGTGAATACGGCCAAGCCCTGGGCGTATTGGTGGTGGATGGGCAGTGCCGTGACGGAAGAGGGCATCCGGAAAAATTTACAGGATTACGCCAAAGCCGGTCTGGGAGGATTGCATATCATTCCCATCTACGGCGTCAAAGGGTACGAGCAGCAATTTCTTCCTTTTCTGAGTCCCGAGTGGAACAAAGCCTTAACCTTCACCCTGCAAGAAGCCCAGAAGTTAGGGCTGGGCATTGATTTATCGCTGGGTACGGGCTGGCCCTACGGAGGTCCCTGGGTATCCGCCCGTGATGGAGCTCAGAAATTCAGTATTCAGGGCGATTCCCTGTTGGTATTGCCCACGAAGCAGCAGGTCAAACGGGCTGCACCGGGGGGCGAAGGGCTGGTGATGAACCCGTTCGATGAAACGGCCGCACGAAACTACCTGAAGCATTTCGACGCGAATCTGCCCAAAGGCAATACGGTTCGTTCCTTTTACAATGATTCCTATGAAGTATATGGAGCCAACTGGACGAACGATTTTCTGGCCGAATTTAAACGTCGTCGGGGATATAGTCTCAAACCAGCGGTTCTTACTAAAACGAAGAATTTAACGGAAGACGAACGCCGTATCTGGGCCGATTATCATACAACGTTGTCGGAATTACTGCGGGACCGCTTCACTCGCATGTGGACGGGCTGGTCGCAGCAACAGGGAAAAATCACCCGTGATCAGGCCCACGGCTCGCCGGGAAACCTGCTGGATTTGTACGCCCTGACGGATATTCCTGAAACCGAGTATTTTGGCAGTAAACAATACGCCATTCCGAACTACCGTCTCGATCCGGATTATGATTCTACCCGTTACGGCGTGCCGGGCGTACTGACCATGCAATTTGCGTCTTCGGCGGCTCACCTGACGGGTAAGCCGCTCGTATCTTCGGAGACCTCTACCTGGCTGGCGGAACATTTTCGCGTATCGCTTTCGCAGATTAAACCCATTGTGGATGAATTGTTTACGGGCGGCGTTAATCACATCTTTTACCACGGTATCCCCTATTCACCTCCGGAGGAAAAATGGCCGGGTTGGCTGTTTTACGCGTCCACGAACTACAATCAGCAAAGTCACTTCTGGAAAGATTTGCCTGAACTCAATCAGTATATCGAACAGTGTCAGCAACGCTTACAAACGGCTCGTCCGGATGCCAGCGTGTTGCTGTACTTTCCGGTACAGGACATTTGGCACGGCGTAGCGGCGGGCGAAGCTCCCTTTCTCTTTGACGTACACGCCAACTCCCGCCGCTGGTTGCACGATACGCCCTTCGGAGCAACGGCTCAACAACTTCGCAATCATGGGTACCAGACCGATTTTGTTTCGGATAGTCTCTTACAGGGTTTCTCAGTAAAAGCAGGAAAGCTGATTTCCGCGGCGGGTACGACGTATCCGGTATTGCTGATTCCCAAAACGCAGTATGTCCCGCTGGAGACCTTGAAAAAGATTCAGCAATTGGTACAGCAGGGAGCCAACGTAATCTTCGCCGAAGCCCCGGGTCGGGTGAGTGGCTACAAGGACTGGAAAAACCGGCAACAGCAACTGGAAAATATTCGCAAATCATTAGCGACGCTGGTAAAGAAAGATTACCTGTCTGAACTCAAGCGTTTGAAGATTCGGCAGGAAAAAATGGCAGAGCAGGGACTTTCGTTCTTACGGAAAACCAATACGGAAGGAACCTTATACTTCGTAACTAATCTTGGTAATCAGTTTCATCGGGGGACAGTACGACTCGGCAGCTGGGCCCGCTCGGTGCAGGTAACCGATCCTTTGCGGAAACGGCAGGGGTACGTACCCGTACAAGCTCAGGCAGATAGTACGTCGGACATTGAACTGGCTCTGGAACCGGGCGAATCGGTATTCCTCCAGACGTACGCGTCCCTGCGAAAAGGGGCTCCCTGGCCAGAGTACCCCGCTACGAAGGATACGCTCAAATTAACCGGAATCTGGCAGATTGACTTTCAGGAAGGACAGCCCGAACTACCCATGCCATTGGCTACGTCGCGACTGGTTTCCTGGACGGAACTGGATCACGCGGAAAGTCAGAATTTTAGTGGAACGGGTCGGTATACATTACGATTCAAACGTCCGGAAGCCTGGAAGACCGATCAACCAATCCTGCTGGATTTGGGAGTAGTACGCGAAACGGCTCAGGTGCGGCTAAACGAGGTATCCTTGGGGAAACTCTGGAGTTTACCCTACCGGATTCAGCTTCCGGCCAATGTACTGCAGGAGGAGAATACACTGGAAATTGACGTGACGAATAGTTCCGCCAACCGAATCCGCAAGCTGGATGAGGACAAGTTTCCCTGGCGTAAGTTCTACGATATCAACTTTGTGAGCATTCAATATAAACCGTTTGACGCTTCCAAATGGGAGCCGGAACCTTCGGGATTGCTGGGGCCAGTGGTGTTGTTGAAATGAGGGAGCTGAGGGTCGGATTGAAATCCGACTTTACAAGATGAGTCGAGCCTACGGCTGTTTGTTAAGGGTCTTTAAGAGCTTTGCAGACCCGCAGGCTCGGCTAATTTATTAAGGACGGATTTCAATCCGTCCTTAACTATTTACCAAACAAATCATCCGCGTCAAACTTCACCGGTAGCAAATCAGCGATGGAATCCATGGCAATAATGCCGCCCTTCGGCTGTAACATCAATAAACGAATGGGCTGTTTTTGCCGATGTTCATACTCCAACAACGATTGCCGACAATTACCGCAAGGCGATACGGCCTGAAATACATCGCCCGTGCCGGGACGAGCCAGTACCGCAATGGCTTTGATTTTCTTATCGGGGTAATTGGATCCTACGTAAAAGACAGCCGAGCGTTCGGCACAGGAGCCTGAAGGGAAAGCTGCATTTTCCTGATTGCCAGCCGTAAAAATGGTCCCGTCTTCGAGTAGCAAAGCGGCTCCTACATGAAAATTCGAATACGGAGCATAAGATTTATACGTAGCCTGCCGAGCCTGCTCCACCAGCGTTTGTTCATCCAGGGGAAGCTCGGCTTCAGTAGCGTATGAGGTAAGGGGTATCTCCAGTTTCAGCGATTTCATAGATTCTTTTTATAAGGGAGGGAAGTGTATAACCTTCAAATTGCCGGAAAGGTTTCGCTGAAATCATCTAAGGTAGCTAAGCTCTGATTCAGGATTCAGTAGCGTAGGACACGTACCGAAAAGAAACAATAGTATGCTTGCATACTATTGTTTCTTTTTTCATCTTTACCTTATAAACCTATTTAATATCCATTGCTATGATTGCTGCCAAATCGACCTTAAAGGGAGGCGAGTTTCTCATTGCCGATACCCCCGCTGAACGTGTATTTATTCCCGAAGATTTAAGCGAAGAACAACGTATGGTAGCCGCTACCTGCGAAGAATTTCTGAATCGGGAAGTCATGCCGCGTCTGAAAGAACTGGACGAAGCCAAAAGCTACCAACCCATGGTGGACCTTTTGAATAAAGCAGGAGAATTGGGATTACTAGCCACCTCGATTCCTGAAACCTACGGTGGTTTTGGGATGAACTTCAATACCTCCATGCTGGTAACGGACAAGATCGGAGCTTCGGGCGGTTTCGCCGTGGCTCTCTCGGCTCATACCGGCATTGGCACGCTACCGATTTTATACTACGGAAACGAAGAGCAAAAAGCCAAATACCTGCCTAAACTGGCAACCGGCGAGTGGAAAGCTGCTTACTGTCTGACCGAACCCGATAGCGGATCGGACGCCAATTCGGCTAAAACCAAAGCTACCTTAGCTCCCGACGGTACTCATTATCTGCTGAATGGCCAGAAGATGTGGATTACCAACGGCGGTTTCGCCGATATATTCATTGTGTTTGCGAAAATCGATCAGGACAAAAACCTGACAGCCTTTATTGTAGAAAAGGATTTCGGCGGCATCACCATGAACGAACCCGAGCATAAACTCGGCATCAAGTCATCGGATACCCGGCAGGTTTTCTTCAACGATACGCCCGTTCCTCTCGAAAACCAGTTGTATACGCGGGAGGGGGGCTTTAAGATTGCCGTAAATATTCTTAATGCGGGACGAATCAAGCTTTCAGCCGCCTGCGTGGGCGGAGCAAAATCAGTATTGGCTCAAGCTGTAACTTACGCTCAAGAGCGACGACAGTTTAATACGGCGATTGCGAATTTTGGGGCTATTCAGTACAAAATTGGTGAAATGGCTCTCAAGTTATTTGCGGCGGAATCGGCAACGTACCGGGCGGGTCAGAACATCGACGACGCCATCGAAAGCCTGATCGCCGGCGGTATGCCCGAGTCCGAAGCCAAACTGAAAGGGGTCGAGCAATTTGCCATCGAATGTGCCATTCTAAAAGTACACGGTTCCGAAGTGCTGGATTACGTGGTGGATGAAGGCGTACAGATCTACGGGGGTATGGGTTACTCGGCGGATGCTCCCATGGAACGGGCATACCGCGATAGCCGTATCAACCGGATTTTCGAAGGTACCAACGAAATCAACCGATTACTGACGGTCGATATGATCCTGAAACGGGCCATGAAAGGGCAGCTCGACATTATGGTTCCGGCCATGGCGGTGGGTAAGGAAATCATGAGTATCCCGGACTTTGGTACGGATGAAGAAGAAGGCTTGTTTGTCAAGGAAAAGAAAGTACTGAAGAACCTGAAAAAAGCCATCTTACTAGCGGCAGGAGCGGCCGTACAGAAATTCATGATGGCCCTCGACAGGGAGCAGGAAATTATCATGAATCTGGCGGACATGCTGATCGAAGTCTACGCCGCCGAATCGGCCCTGTTACGGGTGGAAAAATTGATCGGTGTGCGGGGCGAGGCCGCCGTATCGGTTCACCGGGATGCCGCTCTGGTATACCTGCACGAAGCCGTAGAGAAAGTAGCCTGGGCGGGCCGTCAGGCCATCACGAGTTTTGCCGAAGGCGACGAACTCAATGTGATGCTGATGGGCCTGAAACGATTCACCAAGATTGATCCGATCAATCTGAAGGATGCCCGTCGCCGGGTGGCTCAGGCGGCTCTGGAAGCCAATGGGTATCCGTTCAATTAACGGACTTGATGATTCGAGGCAAAAGAGGCAGCCTGTTTCCGGGCTGCCTCTTTTTATACCGCATGGCTAAGGACTTCATCAAAACGAATAGCAAAATGCGATTCATGGTAAACGCACTCTCCATCGCGAATCAGCAGTACCTGCGGGGATTCGTGCTCCACATCAAATTCCTGGGCGATAGCATTGGATAGCGGACGGTACCGCAGTAAATCCAGGTAATAGGCCGAAATGCCCTGGGTGTCATCCCACTGCCGTTCGAGACGAGCCTTCGCCGTGGAACTAATGGAGCAGGTAGTACTATGTTTGTAAATCAATACGGGATGTTCGAAGGATTCCTTTTTGATCGCTTCCAACTGTTCCGCATCCGTTAGTGGTTGCCAGTTCATAAGGGTTGTATTGCTTTAATGGGTTGATAACCCTGAAAAACGTTTTTTAAGTTCTATTTTTGGTGCGTAAAAGTATCATTCCAGACGTTTTGTATCGCTTTCTATACCAACTTTCGATTTTTTTCATGCAGCTGGGCTTCCGTTTGGCTGCATTTTTTCACCCCAAAGCCCGCTTGTGGGTGGAGGGGCGGCAACGGTTGTGGACGCAATTGAAAACCTACCAGGCTGTACCGCATACGGCCTGGTTTCACTGTGCATCCGTGGGTGAATTCGAACAGGCCCGCCCTGTACTCGAAGCCTTTCGGAAGGAGAATCCGGATTGGAAGATTGTATTGACCTTTTTTTCTCCTTCGGGTTACGAACTGCGAAAGAACTACGAGCAAGCCGATTGGGTAGGTTACCTGCCGCTGGATACTCCAGCACAGGCCCGCCGGTTTGTGGAGGCCATCCAGCCGGAAATGGCGTTTTGGGTAAAGTACGAATTCTGGTATTACCACTTGACTGAACTTAAAAAGCGGAACATTCCCGTGGTCATTTTCTCGGCGATTTTTCGACCGGAACAAACCTTTTTTAAATCATACGGTGGTTTTTACCGCGAAATATTGCACTGCTTTTCGCACCTGTTTGTCCAGAATCAGGAATCCGTGGAACTGCTTAACCGTATTGGTATTACGAACGTAAGTCAGGCGGGGGATACGCGGTTTGACCGGGTGATTGAAATTGCCCAGCAGGCCAAACGTTTTCCGATCGTCGAGCAGTTTTCCGGAGCCAATCGCGTATTCATGGGCGGATCAATCTGGCCGGAAGATTGGAACGTAATCCGTACGTATATCCAGACAAAAGGTGTTCAAACGCGACTTAAATGGATTCTGGCTCCGCACGAAATTGACATCCAGCAAATCGAACGCTGGGCTACGGAAGTACCGCTTCGGTCCATACGGTATTCACAAGCAACCGAAGAGAGTATAGCCAATGCCGACATTCTTTGGATCGATAATGTGGGGATGCTGGCAAGCCTGTACCGGTACGGGCAATTTGCCTTTATCGGGGGAGCCTACAAAGCGGGCTTACACAACATTGTCGAAGCGGCCGTATGGGGGATGGCTGTTTTTTTCGGGAATAAGAAATACCGCAAATTCCAGGAAGCTCACGATTTGCTGGCTCTGGGTTCAGCCCACGCCGTAGCCGATGGTACGGAATTTAGTCAGGTATTGGATGGATTGCTACAGTCGCCGGAAACGTACCAGCGGGAAGCCGAAACGAGTCGGAACTATGTGTATACGAATCAGGGGGCGACGCAACAAATCATGGATTGGGTACGAAACCGGCGATGAGCGATACCGAACAAGACCTTAGAAAAGACGAAAGTCTACGAAACACGACATGTCACAACAAGGATTAGTCATACGATCGACGGGTTCCTGGTACGATGTCCGGGATGAGGAAGGACACATCTGGCAGGCTCGGTTGAAAGGAAAATTTAAAATTAAAGGGCTGAAAACGTCTAATCCACTGGCCGTGGGCGACCGCGTGACGATGGACATCGAGAACGAAAACGAAAATACAGCCATCATTACGCACATCGAAGACCGGGAGAATTACATTGCCCGGGCTTCGGTACATAAGACCAGTCAGGCCCATTTGCTGGCGGCGAATCTCGATCAGGCCGTACTCATTGTTACGCTTGATTTTCCGCGTACGTCGCTGGGCTTCATTGACCGCTTCCTGGTATCGGCAGAATCGTTCCGGATCCCCGTAGTCATTGTTTTTAACAAACAGGACATTTTCGATGAAGAAGGTCGGGAGCAACACCAGCCCATCATGGATATGTACACGGAGTTGGGTTACGGCACCCTGCGAACTTCGGCTCTGACGGGCGAGGGAATGGATGAACTGCGGGCCTCTTTAAAGGGGAAAGTATCGCTCGTATCCGGGCATTCGGGTGTGGGTAAGTCGACGCTGGTCAATACCATTGCTCCTGATCTGGATTTGCGAACCAGCGAAGTGTCTACTTTTGCCAACAAAGGGGTGCATACTACCACGTTCGCAGAAATGTTCGAACTCGAATCGGGTACCTTTATTATTGATACACCGGGCATTAAGGAGTTAGGATTGATTGATATGGAACCGGCCGAAATCAGTCATTATTTTCCCGAAATGCGGGAGCTACTGAACGAATGCCGGTACCACAATTGCCTCCACCTGAACGAACCGGCCTGTGCTGTACGTAATGCGGTAGAAGAAGGAACTATTGCCATGAGTCGCTATCATAGTTACCTGGGTATGTTGCAGGGAGACGATAATCGACGGTAGAAACTTGGTTATTGGTTTGTAGTTGTTTGTTATTGAGGCAATTTGAACGTATTCCAAAGCTTCGTCAGTTTTAACTTTTACCCATTACAGAAAGCATCCCCATTATCAATCACGGAACATAGAAAACCATACACTGAAAACCAATTGTTATGCAGCCTTCCACACCCAATCCCATGACCCGTTTTTTCGGGGCGTTTTTCACCATTTTAGGAACTTTCATTATCCTTTTTGCCTGCGTAGCGTTTTTAAATGATGGCAAACCCACGTTAGGTTGGAAAATCACGCAATGGGAGTCGATAGTACCTTTCCTGGTCGGAACCGTCTTCCTGATTACGGGCGTGAACATGATGCGAAATTAGTGAATCTGGCAGTTTCAGAAATAAACGATAAATTGACATCCGTTCAGGAAGGGTGTCTTAAAAAAGTTTAACGCTTTGCGGAACAATCTTTTCAAGTATTGTATTGGAATTATGCAACGTAAATGCGTTACTTTTGCTTATTCTATCCGATAAATTCAATTTCTGAATACCAATATGAAGCTTCATCCCGTCGACGTAGTCGAGAATATTTCCGGCGAAGCCTTTCGCGAAAATTACCTGAAGCCCCATCGCCCTGTTATTTTAAAAGGGGTTGCCGATCAATGGCCCGCTTTTGAAAAGTGGCGTCTGGATTACTTCAAGACTTTAGCGGGTAATATCGAAGTACCCCTGTACGATAACTCCAAACCCACGCCTAACTCCAAGCTCAACCAGCCGGACAAAGTGATGAAGTTTGGCGAGTATCTGGATCTGATTGCGTCCGGGCCCGTTGATTTACGGATGTTTCTCTTTAACATCTTCGATCACATCCCCGATCTATGTAATGATTTCAGTTTCCCCGAGCACCTGATGAAGGGCTTCCTGAAGAAATATCCGATGATGTTCTTCGGTGGAGCGGGTTCGATTGTGTATCTGCACTACGATATGGATTTATCGAACGTATTCCTGACGCAGTTTCACGGCAAAAAACGCGTGATTCTCTTCGATCAGAAATACTCGAAGCACCTGTATCGCATGCCATACGGAATTCTGAGCTACGTGGATCCTGAGAATCCGGATTACGAAAAGCACCCGGCCATGCAGTATCTGGAAGGATATGATTGCGTGATGGAGCACGGCGATATGTTATACATTCCTTCGGGCGTTTGGCACTATATGAACTACCTGGAAGGCGGATACGCACTGGCGGTACGGGCTTTCGATCCGTCAATTTCCACGCGGGCGGAAGGTATCTTTAATATCACGGCGATGCGTACCTTCGACGATTTAATGAAGAAAAACTTTGGCAAACGCTGGTGGAATTACAAGAGCCGCAAAGCCGAAGAGTACGCTAATGAAGTGGTTATTTCCAAAGGAGGCAAAGGCCGTATTCTGGAAACTGTATAATCTTAGTTTAATAGTAGAGTACGCAAGCAAGCCGATGATCCATAGATCATCGGCTTGCTTGTTTTGTTATAAGATCGTTTGTTTTATCCACTAGTTTACTAAGTAGGCACTCGTCCCACAAGCATGGCTGGTCATTTAGTCCGTATCGCGAACGCTATTCACTTCCTCTTGCTCAAAGCCACCGCATGGCTGAGGAAGTAGGTAGCTTAAGCCCGACATGGAATGTGATAGGACGGG
>NZ_NMPS01000082.1:0-10628 GCF_002261125.1 Siphonobacter sp. BAB-5385
TTCAATGTGATTAGCCCCGTATGCAATGCGGGGTATAGGTGCGTCCCGCCTGGCAGGCACAGCCTACCAACGTTTGCGTCCGTAGCGAATGCTACGAACAACCCGTCCCGTTTACGTTATCGTTTTTCTATACTGAAAATTGAAACGGGACGATTAAGTGCGACACCCCCTGTGGGGCTGGTTTGGAAACGTATACCAGTTGCTGCCTCTTTAATCGAATCCCCATCAACCTGATTAGCCCCGTATGCAATGCGGGGTACGAGGCACCAGCTATCCTTTTCCCGACTTCAGCCTTCATTTTCTGCCTCTTCTCCCGACCGTTTACGCCAAGCCCTACCATCCATCAATAATTTAGCCACCAACGATCAAGCAATGGTACCAAATGCAGCCTTAAGCTGCTAATTTGCATCCTGCATCTTTTGTGACATCAACCGCTTCCCCCATGCGTCATATACTCCTAACCGCTTTGGGAGCTTTACTTCTGGCAAAAAGTCCGGAATTAAAAGCCCAGCATTCCAACGAAACCTTACTGGTTCGTCAGCCTACCTTATCCAAAACGCACATTGCATTCACCTACGGCGGTGATCTCTGGATTGCCAATCGGGATGGTTCGCAACCCCGCCGGCTTACCGTAGCTCCCGGTACAGAAAGTGGCCCTTTGTTCTCTCCGGATGGACAAACCATTGCCTTCACCGGTACGTACGACGGCAACGCCGACATCTATACCATTTCGATCAACGGTGGTGAACCCAAACGCGTAACCTGGCATCCCAGTGCGGATGTAGTCCGTAGCTGGTCGCCCGATGGTAAACACCTGTTGTTCACGTCGACGGCCAATTCAACCACGCCCCGTTATCCTAAATTGTTTACTGTATCGCTCAATGGAGAATTACCGCAGGAATTACCCATCATCATGAGCGGTAACTGGGCCAGCTACTCGCCCGACGGTCAGACGATTGCGTATACAACCATTACGGATGCTTTCAACACCTGGAAACGCTACCGGGGCGGGATGACGACGCCCATTCGTCTGGTGAATACGAAAACGATGGATTCGGAACTGATTCCGCACGTGAATGCTTCCGACGTTCAGCCCGTGTGGATTGGTTCGAAAGTCTATTTTCTTTCGGATCGGAATCGAATCATGAACGTGTTTGAGTTTGATCGTTCGACCAAACAAGTCAAGCAAATCACGCATTACACGGATTATGATGTCAAAACGCTGACGGGCAACGGATCGGAACTGGTCTTTGAATACGCCGGACGTCTGCATACCCTGGAACCTGCTTCGGGTAAAGCCACACCCGTCCCCATCAGTATATCTCCCGAAATTCTGGCTCTGCGACCCACCTGGAAAAATGTTTCCAACATGATTCGGAATGCCAGTCTTTCGCCCAGCGGTGTACGCGTGGCAATCGAAGCACGCGGCGACATCTATACCGTTCCGGCAAAAAAAGGCGACTGGCGTAACCTGACGCACAGCGATGGTACCCACGACCGCGACCCAATCTGGTCCCCCAAAGGAGACAAAATTGCTTACGTATCCGACGCTTCCGGCGAGTACCAGCTGCATTTGGTGGATCAGAAAGGCGAGAAAGAGCCGGAAGTTATTTCGCTGGGCGAGCCTTCCTTCTATCGCCTTACGGAGTTTTCGCCCGATGGCAAGAAAATCCTGTATCAGGACAAGAAGCTGAACTTGTGGTACATGGATCTGTCGGCGAAGAAACCCGTCAAAGTAGCGACGGACACCTACGGACCCAGCACCAATCTGGAGGGCCATTTCTCGCCCGATGGCAAATGGATTGTATACTCCGAAAAGCAGGTCAATTACCTGAATACTGTTTTCCTGCACGAAATCGCAACGGGCAAAGCAACGGCCATTACCGATGGCAAGAGTGATGCCGGTAATGCGGTATTCAGCCGGGATGGCAAGTACGTATTCTTCACAGCCAGCACCAATACCGGTACAACCGTAAGCGGGCTGGACATGAGTGCCTACGATCGGCGGGTGACCAGTAATATGTACGTGGTGGTATTGAATGCGAAAGATCCTTCCCCTTTCGCTCCGGAATCGGACGAAGAGAAGGTTTCTGACTCGGAAAAAGGTAACGATGAGAAAAAAGCAGACGAGAAAAAGTCCGATAAAAAAGACGACAGTAAAAAAGATAAAAAGTCCGACGCCGCGAAGAAAGACGAGCCCAAGAAAGATGAGCCGACACCGAAAGTCGTCGTGGATCTGGAGGGCATTGGCCAACGCATTCTGGCACTCCCTATTCCGGCGGCTGCTCTCGGTACTCTGGCCGTAGCCGATGGGGGTAAACTGTTCTATGTCAATTACGGCGACGCGGTAACGGCTCCATCCCTGAATCGATTTGATCTGAAGGAACGCAAGTCTGAACCCTTTCTGCCGGGTGTAGCGGGCTACACGCTCAGTGCCGATGGCAAAAAACTCCTGTATTTCTCGGGCAGCTCGAATGTAGGTATTGTAGACGTCGGTGGAAAAGTGAATCCGGGTGATGGCAAAGTAGACGCCAGCGGTTTACAGGCACTGGTTGATCCCCGCCACGAGTGGAAGCAGATGATCGACGAATTCTGGCGGATTGAGCGGGATTATTTCTACGTACCCAACATGCACGGAGCCGACTGGAAAGGTGTGAAAGAGAAGTACGCGAAATTTCTGCCGTATGTCGCTCACCGTTCCGATCTTAATTATCTGATTGGTGAGATGATGGGTGAAATGGTTGTGGGACACAACTACGTATCCGGGGGTGATTTTCCGGAAGTAAAACCCATTCAGATTGGCTTACTGGGAGCTGATTACGAAACGGACAATGGCTATTACCGCTTCAAGAAAGTGTACAACGGTGAGAACTGGAATCCAAATCTGAAAGCTCCGCTAACCCAGCCGGGCGTTACGGTCAAGGCGGGTGAATACCTGATCGCCGTTAATGGTCGTCCGCTACGGGCTACGGATAACGTTTATAGCTTCTTCGAAAACCTGGTGGGTAAGCAGGTGATACTGAAAGTCAACAGCAAACCCAGTGAATCCGGTGCCCGTACCGTAACGGTCGTTCCGATTGCGAACGAAACAGGCCTTCGTCAGATGGATTGGGTGGAAGGCAACCGCCGCAAAGTAGACGCGGCAACGGGTGGCAAAGTAGCCTACGTATACCTGCCGAACACGGGTTCCGATGGATACACGTTCTTCAACCGCTACTATTACAGTCAGCTGGATAAAGACGCGGTCATTATCGATGAGCGTTTCAACGGCGGTGGTTTCGTGGCGGATTACATTATCGATATGTTGAATCGGCCGCTACTGAGCTACTGGAACGGTCGGGAAGGTAAATCCTTTACGTCACCCGCGGCTTCCATTTACGGTCCTAAGGTGATGATCGTTAATGAGTACGCGGGTTCGGGTGGTGATGCTTTACCGAATTTCTTCCGTCGCCGGAATCTGGGTACCATTATTGGTAAGCGTACCTGGGGTGGGCTCGTCGGTATTTCGGGCTATCCTTCGCTGATTGACGGTGGTTCGGTTACTTCGCCCAGCTTTGGTATCTACTCGCCCGACGGTAAATGGGAAGTAGAAAACATCGGCGTAGCTCCGGATATTGAAGTCGAAATGACGCCAAAGGATACGCAGAATGGCAAAGATCCCCAACTGGAAAAAGCCATTGAAACCGTACTGGATCAACTCAAAAAGAATCCGGTGAAACGTCTGGAAGCTCCCGCTCCGGATAACCGGGCGAGAGATTAATACTGATTATTGGTTTTCATTTAAAGGAAAGGCTCACCGAGTGGTGAGCCTTTCCTTTTTTGCTGAACTGCTTACTGCCAACGATTTAGTAGGAATGTAGTATCGCCCCACCCTTTTCCCCTATCTTAGCTCAGCAAACCATTACCTCTTGATAAACCTATCGTATCGTGTCTGTTACTACTACTACCTTTCCCAAAGGCCGACTCCTGTCGATGGATGCGTACCGCGGCTTTGTGATGTTTTTGATGATGGCGGAAGTGCTACAGCTGGGTCGCGTCGCTGAAAACTTTCCTGAAAGTACATTCTGGCAGTTTCTGGCGTATCACCAAAGTCACGCGGAATGGCTGGGCTGCTCGCTTCATGATCTCATCCAGCCTTCGTTTTCGTTTCTGGTGGGCGTGGCTCTGCCTTATTCCCTGGCCAGTCGTATCAGCAAGAGCGAACCTTTTGGACTTCAGTTTGCCCATACGCTGCGTCGCTCGCTGATTTTAATCCTACTGGGGATTTTCCTGCGATCCATTGGCCGTTCACAAACCAACTTTACGTTCGAAGATACACTAACCCAAATTGGTCTGGGGTATCCCTTGCTCTTCCTGATTGCTCAACGCTCGTTCCGTACGGGATGGATTGCTTTGGGGGTGATTTTAGTAGGGTACTGGCTGGCGTTTGTGCTGTACCCCGTTCCAGCCATGGCTCCCGAACGTGTCGGCGTACCCGCTGACTGGCCGTATCATTTTACCGGCATTGCCGCTCATTTCAATAAGAATACTAATCTGGCCTGGGCCTTCGATACCTGGTTTCTTAACCTGTTTCCCCGCGAAGAACCTTTCCTTTACAACGAGGGCGGCTATGCCACCCTGAGCTTTATACCAACGCTGGCCACTATGGTACTCGGACTACAGGCGGGTCGCTGGGTACGGGCTCAGTCGGCGGGCTTACTCAAACGCTTTCTGATGATGGGTGTCGCTGGGATAGTATTCGGGAGCCTCTTATCCGTAACCGGCCTTTGCCCCTCCGTCAAACGCATCTGGACGCCCTCCTGGGTGCTTTTCAGCGGGGGCTGGTGCTTTTTGTTACTGGCGTTATTTTACTTCTTGATTGACATTCGGAAATGGCAACGCTGGAGTTTCCCCTTACTGGTTATTGGCGTAAATTCCATTGCCGCCTACTGCATGGCTCATTTGTTTGAACCATTCATTGCAGAATCCTTTCGTACGCATTTCGGGCCAAACGTGTATGAGTTTTTAGGCGAACCCTACGCACCTATCCTACGTGGCCTGATCGTATTGTTGTGTTACTGGCTGATTTTGTACTGGATGTATCAGAAGAAATTATTCATCCGGATTTAAGTTGCTTGCCCCGATTTATTTTCCATAATGGCTGTAAATTGGAATGAGCGGAATACTATACTTCAAACAGCATAAAGCTAATATGCTATTTTTATGGTTTATCCTATCCAGGCATTATCTTTCATTTAATAAAAAAATTAGTATTTGTACTCAAAAAAATACTAATTGTTGTTTTGAAATGAATTGAAAAAATTCAATAATTACGGCTATAAAACCAAAACTTATAGCCCCATGAAAAAAACCTACTTTTTGTGTATCTACACTAGTAATTTTCTTAATCTCTTACGCATGTAGAGATCAAGAAAAAATTGTCAAATCAAAAGAAACGTTGCCGAAATTATTCACAGTAAAAATTGTTGCAAAATTGAGCACTACCGATTCTTTGTTTGAAAAGCTTAGCCGTCATGCTGATATCAGTTTCTTTGGTCCACTAAAAGTGGAAGAGGCCACGATAACAAAGTTCAATGAAATTCTACCATCCAAGTTATTTCGATCCCAGTAATAGATAGTAATAAGGTTTTGGAAGCTTTCTATTCAACAGATGAAGATGGCTTTTTCGTTACTGTATTTGAAAAAGTAGGGACCATAAACAATAAAGGTCAGTTTACAGGAACCAATTATTTACGTTCAAGGCAAGGAGATATTATCGCTGAAAAATTCAGAAATAATCAGTTGATTGGCTCAGCAATAAAAGATAACTTATCATCGCCTGGAGGAAGGCAAGAACCACCGAATCCTTGTTACGCATGCATCAATCACAATTACCAACAGATAAATCTAAATGTGAAGCTGATATGGTATGTGATATTGCCTGTACTCTTACTCCATGCTTTGCGGTATGGTCGGCTTCTGCCATTGCTGCCTGCACAAGTGGTGGCGGTACGGGTAACCCTTGTAATCCTTTTACTATAGACTAATAATCACTATGACCACGAAAAAGATTATTACTCTTTTTATTATAGCCCAAAGCTTAAGCTTGTTAGGAGCTTTCTTATATACTTCAACTTCTCTGCCCCAAATAATAAGTCATGTAGTGATGGTTGTAGGAATTATATTGAATATTGTAAGTTTCTTCTACATCATAAAAATAATTTTAAGAAGATTTAATAAATACCCTAATCAATAATATTCACTACTATTACAATACAGTTTATTACTAACCTCTACTCATCCAACTTACCATCGGAATGAGTAGGGGTTCTCTATGATTTTACACTTCCATAATCAATCCAATAGCTCCCGAAGAAAGGGCCTCAAACTCAACTGTATCCGTATGTTCCAGCGATAATCCATCCCGGCTTTCCAGCAGTCGGTTTTGCATTTCAAAAGCCCCTTCGATACAAAAAATGAATACACCTTTGGCGGGATTGATGAGCGTATACTGACCTTCCGCCCGCCCGTCGTATTGCCCGATGTAATAGGGTTGATCCTGACTAATGGGTACCAACTGATTGCCTGGACTCAACTCGAATGACTGGCTGGCAAGACGATACGCATCCGTTTCCTGATGAATCCAGATTTGCAGGAAATTGATCAATTCCTCCTCATACGGATTGGCAATTTCGTACGAAAGCGAATTGGGAGTGGTTACCTCCAACGTTTGCCCAGCGGCAATAAACGTATGTCCCCCCATTCCGTCGGTGTACTCGATGCCACCCACCAGCGGTAGAATGAGTACGCGGGTATTTCCCTCAGCCTGCATACGCAGGCGGGCTCCGGCTTGTAGCGTATCGTCGTTGAATACCTGTAAGTCACCAAACGGCTGCCGACCTTCCACCTGATACGGTCCGAAGTTGAATACCTGCCAGCTTCGCAACCAGTCCAATTCCGTTAGCCCCCGCTGATTAGCCAGGTAGATCTGAGCTTCTACCGAGTCCTGTTTCATTCCTTGTTATTGAATCGAATGAATATTTAAAAGGGGTTGCAGCGGGATTAGCTCCTTTTCTACGTCCTGACCAGCCCGTAAAGCCGCCAACTGATCGCCGTAGGCAACAAGCAGATGGGTTCCTACTACATCAATCCAGGTGAGCGGTTCGCTGTAAAAATCAATCACAACGGCGTGCTCTTGCTTTTGTTCCACGTGAGCATTCAGGATTTCGGACTTGAATTCCCGAAAGGGAAGCGTCCGCTGGCCGGCGGTATTTACCACGTCAGGCACGTATCCCTGCAGTTGTTCGATATAGTCCATGATTACCGTACTTACCAGCTCCTGATCGGCCTGTGGCTCTGCCGCCAGCACCTGCGTCTGGTAACGTTGCGACGACTGGTGGTATTCAAGCTTCTCAAAACGTTCCTGATACGTCTCCTCAAATACCTGCCGTTCCCAGGCAGCGGTCGAGGCTGCCGTAATTACCTTACGGTACCTCAGTCGAATCATGCTTTTTCCCATAGTTATTAAAACGTAGATTTATGTACGTCGTATTAATCTGCATTGAAATCCATCCAAACGTACCCGATCTTTTTGCATCGCCGTTTTCTTCTGGCAAAGCAACAATCCAGATACTGGCGATCCGGCTACCCTCGATGATCGAGGGATAGCCGGATACAAAAATTCTTTCCTTGATCTCGTATGCCTTAAGCACTCACCACAATCGTATGAGTGAGTACGTATCCCGCCGCCACGCTACCGGTTACGGTAGCAAGTTCGGTAGCGATGGAGTCAGCGAATACGTTGTCCCGAGCGTTGCTGGTATCCTGCTTACCACGGGTGTACAGGTTCGTAGCCGTGGTATAGACGGTGTTCGACACATCTTCGGGGAACGCAATCTGGGTAACCAGCAACGATTTTCCGCTCGAGTTATAGATGTGTACGTGAATGTGCGGAGCCCGGCCGGAGTACCAGCCCGGGAAAATCGAGGTAAAGGTAACTAATCCGTTCGCATCGGTCGTTTGCCGTCCCCTCAAAAAGTGCACGGAAGTGAAGTTACTACTTTGCATCCCCGTTCCGCCGTATTCCGAGTAATTACCGTCCTTATCGCAGTGCCAGATATCTACTAAGGCTCCCGCTAACGCTCCACACGCATTATTTTTATTCTGAATGTTGATTTTAATCGTAAAGGGCACCCCCGTACGGTCCGAACGAATGTCCGTGATAACCAGTGAGCTGGGCGATTTCGTAGGGAATGGACCTTCGGTTTCTGAAGGCGTTGCCGTACAGCTACCCGACCCCGTTTCGGTACCACTTTCCGGTGTTGTACTATCTTCATCCTTCTTGCAGCTACCCAACAGGGGAGCTATGGCCATGTATCCTAATGCAGAAAATCCTCGTTTCAAAAAGTCTTTACGTTCCATCGTCGGTTTGTATTGGAGTGTTCGATAATGAATACGCAGGCAACGAATCCTGCGTTGCAAGGCCTTTCAACTTTGAGGGAACTGCGAGGATTCCGTAGGTTTGTATACGATTTACTTTTCTAACTATTTTCTGGCTTTCTAAACCTATGCAACCAACCCTTGATCTGGCTCCGATTACCCGTCACCTGCGGGCCATGTACGGTTCGCGACTGCTCGTAGCCGCCGTAAATCACCTGAGTGTATTCGAACAATTCGAACACGGACCACTTTCGTTTACCGAATTACAAACCCGGCTTCAACTCAGCGAGCGTCCCGCTCACGTTCTTATTCCAAGCCTTTGTGCGATGGAAGTGCTGACGCAAACGGACGAAGGCAAACTCTATCCGTCGGAACTGGGCCAGTACCTGTCCCGAAAAACACCGCAAAATCTGATTGGTTACGTAGGTCTGGAAAAAGAAGATCCGGGGGTGCTGGAAATGGTGACGCGTCTGCAAAACGATGGCCCGCTGGATGCCTCTGAAGGCTTTTCGTACGTCATGGATGCCGACACTCCATCGCCCATGGATGAACCCGAAACGGCCCGGCTGTTCACGCTGGGGCTGGCCGGACGGGCTCGTAAACTTTCCCCGATCGTGGCCGAACACCTCCCCCGCATCGAAGGCCATCTGCTCGACGTGGCCGGAGGTACGGGCTTCTACACGTTCGAATGGTTACACCGCAATCCCTCAGCAACGGCTACGCTTTTTGACCGACCCCAGGTACTGGAAGTAGCCAGAGAACTGCTGGAAGAATTCATTGCTCATACGGGTGATCAGACGATCCGCACCCGTATCCAGTTTCAGGCGGGCGATATGCTGACGGATGTTTTACCCCAAACGGATCTATTACTGGCCGCGAGTCTTTTTCACGACTGGCCGACGCAAACGTGTCAGGAACTGGCTCAACGCTTTGCGACGGCCCTTCGCCCCGGTGGTGAATTGTGGGTACACGATACGTTTCTGAACGACACGCTCGATGGCCCCAAACCCGCTACCGACTACGGAGCCGCGTTGTTCTGGGGTACCAAGGGTCGCATTTATAGCCGACAGGAACACCGCAACTGGTTTGAGCAGGCCGGGTTACAGCCCTTACCGACCGAGATTCCTACGCAGATGGAGTACGGACTAATTGCGGCTCGAAAGGCTTAATGGGCTTGCCTGTATCTTCCCGGAAGCGTAAGATCTTTCGGGAAGATTACAAATTATGACTAGTTCAGATGGTGATGGGATAGTACACCCTTGTAGTCATCCGTTACCTTCAACTGACGGATTTCGCCCTTTTCCCAGGCATTCGCTCCCGCCTGAATAGCGGGCGTAGGAATATCCGCCCGGTTCTCTTTCTTTTCAGCCGTTGAAATACCAAAACGTTTGTCGCGGGCCGCTACTAAACTATCCTGCAACTGCCCCTCCTGCGTGAATCCCATCATCACCATCGGATGCCCCATCGGCAATACCAGATCTTTGTCGGTATGCCAAGTATGGAACGTCTTGCCGTAGGTACTCACCAGTTTTTCCATGAGTTCGTGTTCGGCTACTTCCGGAATGCCCGGGGCAATGAGCGTACCTGATTTTACTTCGTGGTGGTGACTGTGCCAGAGCTTACGCTCGTCGGCGGGAAGGGTTTTAAAGACCTGCTCGGAGACAATATATTCCACCCCCATAATCTTCGCATCCGCTCCGTTTCCGTCGAAAATGACGCATTGAATACAGTCATTGTTGATTTGCCGACAGTAGTGGTGAGCTTCCATTTGTCCCTTCATGTCCCCGTTGTAAAAATGAAATCCGTCCAGGTACATGTCCAGAGCCTTCAGGGGACGTTTGTCCTGTAAGAGATCGGCTCCGGCTTCGAGCACTTTGTCTTTGGTCGTTTTCTCCTTGCCCGGCGTTTCCACATTGGAAGGCGTATTCTTACCTCCGCAAGCCAGCAGCAGGGCGGACAAAACCAGCACAGGGATACAGGAATGAACATTCATAAGATCGATCGGTTGTGTTACGTGGAAGCACCGAACGCCAAAAAATTATTCCCTGATAATCAGTAACTTATTATCTTAAATCAAGAAGATGAAGTTTTTTCTTAACTAAAAGTACACGGACAGGTAAGATTTAATGATGATTTATTTTTGCTGTGATACGAATGTCTTTCGTCCCGCTGAGACAGCTGATCTTTTAGTCCGTATCGCGAACGCCACT
>NZ_NMPS01000083.1:0-43011 GCF_002261125.1 Siphonobacter sp. BAB-5385
GAAAAATGGCGGCATTGAAAAAGGGCTGAAAGCAGTACTGGACGAAAACGCCCGCGTGGCCAAGTTTGGTTTTACGGCTACGGAGCTGGAACGGGCCAAGCAAAATTTCGGATCAGACGTGGAGAGACGATTGAAGGAAAAAGACAAGACCTCCTCCCAAACGCTGGCCATGGAGTATATGTACGATTTCGTAGGCGATGAAACTTCGATGGGTATTGACTCGTACGCCAGATTTGTTAAAGCCGAATTGCCCGGCATTACGCTTGAAGAAGTCAATGCTTTACCCAAAACGCTGCTGACGAAAGAAAACCGGGCCGTTATCGTGATGGCTCCCGAAAAAGAAAAAGCTACGTTACCTACGCAAGCCCAGTTATTAGCCTGGATTGATTATACTCCCGAAAATCTTACGGCCTACGTGGATGAAGTGGTTTCTAAGTCCCTGCTAACCAGTCTACCTAAGTCGGGTAAAATTACTGCTGAGAAACCCCTCCCTGAAATTAATGCAACGGAGCTGACGCTATCGAATGGCGTAAAAGTGGTGCTCAAGCCTACGGATTTCAAAAACGATGAGATTTTGTTCACGGGCTATAGCTTTGGCGGTACTGCTCTTTACGACGATTTCAATACGGCCCGGTTTACCAATAACCTGGTTAGTCAGGGAGGCGTGGCCGATTTTTCTTCCACGCAGCTACGTAAATACCTGACGGGAAAAGTAGTGAACGTTTCTACCTTCATCAACGAAACCGCGGAAGGGCTATCGGGTTCGTTTGCACCCAAAGATGCGGAAACGGCCTTTCAGCTCATGCACGCCAGGTTAACGTTACCCCGTAAGGACGAAGCCGTTATCCAGGGTTTTCTGACGAATCTGAAAGATGAATTTGAGCAAAATCAGGCGACTCCCAATCCACAGAATGTATTTCGGGATACGTTAACGGCAGTCATGGGCGGGTATCATCCGCGTCGAATGCCCGTAAAGCCTTCGGATGTAGACAAAATTAATGTTCAAAAAGCGTATCAGATCTACCGGGAGCGTTTTGCCAACGCGTCGGACTTTACCTACTTCTTCGTGGGTAATTTTAAAGTAGAAGAACTGAAGCCCCTGCTTGAAAAATACCTGGGCAGCCTACCTTCTCAGAAGAAAAAAGAAGCGTATACCGATCTTCACATTCGGCCCCTGGAGGGACAAGTATCTAAAAGCGTTTTTCGGGGAATTGAACAAAAAGCATCGGCTCAATTCATCTATTCCGGAGCGTTACCTTACACGCCCGAAAACGCCATCAATTTGACGGCTATCAAGGAAATCCTCAATATTAAACTGGTCGAAGAGATTCGTGAAAAAGAAAGCGGGGTCTATTTTATTGGAGCCTCCGCCAGTGCTTTTAAACTACCCGAGCCCCGCTATACACTAGCCATTAGCTATGGTACTAGTCCCGGACGCGTGGAAGAACTGGCCACGAAAACGCTGGACTTATTAGAGCATCTGAAGATTACCGGCCCCTCGCAAACGGACGTAGACAAGTTTAAGATGGAAAGTAAACGTCAGCTGGAATTACAACTCAAGGATAATCAGTATTGGATGAATCACCTGGTTACCAGTCATCAATACGGTCAGTCGCCTCAGGAAATTCTCCAGCAGATGAAGCGAATTGACCAGGTCAGCAAAGAGTCCGTACAAAGTCTGGCGAAAAAGGTACTAGGATCGAATTGCGTGAAGGCTTTCCTATTACCCGAATCTAAACAATAGCTTGAAATCGGGGCAGATACTATCATCCTGCCCCGATTCCAGCGACTTCCTTACTTCATCAACAATCCGATTAGGTAGTCATAGCCTAGTCATGAATCTATGAAATCCATTCCTGTACCCGCTCCGCATTCGGTAGCCTTTCAAGGGCCATCCACTTCCAGGGAAGGGCCCGCCCAAACATTGCTTCGGCTGGATTCGAATGAAAATCCTTACGGCATTTCTCCCGCCGTACAACAGGCCATCCTGGCCGCACTCCCTTTAGCGAATCGTTACGTCTTTAGCGATTTGCCCGTACTCACGGCTAAAATTGCGGCTAGGGAACGGGTGGCCGTTTCGCAAGTACTTGTGGGAGCAGGGCTTTCGGATTTACTGGAAAAGACGGCTCTGCTTTATTTCAAGCCCGGAGATAACCTGGTTTGCCCTTCGCCTACGTTCCCCCTCTTTCTGGACGCGGTAGTAGCCACTGGTGCCCAGTGCAAAAGCATTGCCTGTCGAAGCGATGGCTCCCACGATTTAGAGCAGATGGAAGCGGCCATCGATGACCGTACTCGCATGGTTTATATCTGTAATCCCAACAACCCGACGGGCAGTATTACCGAGGGGCAATCGTTACTGCGGTTTTGCGAGAGCGTTTCCCCACGCGTACCCATTTTTATCGACGAAGCTTACCTGGATTTAGCCGTAGGAGCGAATACGCAGAGTATGGTGAGTGTACTGCTTCAGAAGAAAAATGTCATTATTGGACGGACGTTCTCGAAAGGCTTTGGTTTAGCCGGTTTACGCGTGGGTTATCTCCTGGCCCAACCTGACTTTTTGGCTCCGTTCCATCAGGTGAATGCCATGACGGGCCTCAATATCAGTTCGCTGGCCTTGTATGCGGCCTCGGCAGCACTCGACGACATCGCCTTTCATTTACACTACGTACAGCAGAATGAACGGGTTAAATCCTACGTGTATAGCCAGCTCAACCGACTGGGCTACGCGTTCATTCCCTCGTATGCAAACTTTATCCTGATGGCTCTACCCCTACCGGGGGACTCCTTTCGGAAGCAAATGCTTGCCAAAGGCATTCGGGTAAAAACGATGGAAATGCACCGCACGTTCTGGTGCCGCCTGAGTTTGGGTACGCTCGAGGAGATGCAGCTATTCGTTAAAGCCCTGGGCGAACTTCAGAGCCGATGAAACCAACCGTGCTTTCGCTCCTCACGCTGGGTCTTCTGATGGCCCTGGCCCCCTTTTCCATTGATACGTATTTACCGGCATTCCCCGTAATGGCTCAGCAATTGCATACGACCGTCTCGGCAGTAGCCTATTCGCTGACGAGTTTCTTTTTGGGTTTAGCGGTGGGCCAGCTGCTTTGCGGGCCGCTGCTGGACCGATTTGGCCGAAAAAAGCCCTTGCTGGCGGGTCTGTTTCTGTATTCGCTCGCTGCCGTTGCGTGTGCGTATGTTACGGAGGTTCACTGGCTGATTGGCCTGCGTTTTGTATTGGCGGTCGGTGGTTGTGTGGGCATGGTAGCAAGCCGGGCGATGGTGCGGGACTTGTACCAACCGCAGGAAATCGCCGGAATTCTCTCGACGCTGTTGCTGATTTTAGGCATCTCCCCCATCCTGGCTCCAACGGTTGGACGCCTGATTCTGGAACTGGCGGGCTGGCGGGCTATTTTTCTCAGTATGGCTCTTTTGTCCCTGAGTTTAATGGTCCTGGTGATTCGCACCTTACCGGAAAGTAAACCAGCCGACGCGTCGATTTCCTTACGGCCAAGGCAGATTCTGAATGAATACATTCAGGTACTTTCCTCGTCGGTTTTTAGCGTTCATGCCCTGGTGGCGGGTCTGGCCTCCGCCGGTCTCTTTTCCTTCATTGCGGGTTCGCCTCAACTTCTGATGGATACCTATCATTTTTCGCAGGCGGATTTTAGCTACGCGTTCGGATTCTGTGCGGGTGGCTTGGTACTCGGAAGCCAGATTAACCGCTTTGCTCACCAATGGAAAACGACCCCGGAACTATTACGAATAGCAGGCCGCCTGCAGGCAGGGTTTGCTCTGCTTTTAGGCCTGCTCGGAATCCTGGACCTTTTAACGGCTCCGCTCCTGCTTTTGCTGGTTTTCAGTTACCTCGTATTTCATGGCTTTATTAACCCGAATGCCACTACGTTAGCCTTACTGCCGTTCCGGCAAAATGCGGGCAGTGCCTCTGCGTTAGCCGGTTGCCTGCAAATGATCCTGGGTGCCAGCTTCTCGGCCCTGGTCAGTTATTTCAGCGACGGCTCACTCCTGCCGATGATCATCCCGATGGTGTTGGCGAGCTGGTCCGGATTGGGTTTACAGCAACTAGTTGTTCACCACCACGCCAGCAAAGCCCTGGAGGGTTTGCCGACCTAAGTCTATTCTAATTTTTCGTCTTTTAACTACTGCTATCATGAACAAGCAAATCATTTTTAGCCCCAATGTTCCAGCCCCCATCGGTCCGTATTCGCAGGCCGTTCAGGTAGGGCCTGTGCTGTACGTATCCGGCCAGATAGCGGCCAATGTGGCAGCGAATCAGGAAGGCGTTCAGGCTGAAACCCGGCAAGTCATGTTAAGTCTGGGTGAATTACTGGCAGCCGCGGGTATGCACTACCGTAACATTGTTAAAACGTCCATTTTTCTGAAAGACATGAACGACTTTGCCGTCGTCAATGCGGTGTATGGCGAATTTTTTACGAGCGATTTTCCCGCCCGCGAAACGGTTCAGGTAGCCCGTTTGCCTAAGGACGTCTCCGTGGAAATATCCGTTATTGCTTACCAGGCGTAACGTAGCGTATACAGCTAACGGGTAGATAGTTGGGTAAACTACCCGTTACTTCAAATGCTCTGTATACCTCTGCTTTCGTAATCATACTTTTCAGTAGGGCTTAACTCACAAGCGAAACGTTAACTACATTCCTATAAAAGTCCTATAATGAATCGGTGCTTACACCGTCCTTCGCTGTTCAGTAACCTTAGGCAAACCTCCGAGGAGAGGCCATTTCTATTTTTTACGCTATCCTTTTCATCCAAAAAAATTCACTATGAAACTAGTCTTGATCGTTCTGGGCATTTTCTCTGGTACGCTGGCGTTTGCTCAGCAGCCTACCAATGCCACCCTGGATTCACTCAAAAGTGAAAAAGATCCGGTTCAACTTCAGTCAAAGTTAAAAAAGCTTGAAAGCGGTTCGGAAGCGGATATTTTCACGCTTTTGAATTTTTACCAAAGTAATCCAGCCAAATCAGATTCACTCGTCGAACTGGCCGTTAAGAGATTTCCGAAAGGCACCATTGCCAGTAATAGGGCAGCTAACCGACTGTACGCGGAAAAGGATGGCCCCACCCAGGAACGCATGCTGGCTCAAATGGAAAAAGATTTTCCGGGGGCTGATTTGGATATGGCCAATTATGCCGTAGCCTATACGTATACCCAGGCCAGGAACAAGCCTAAAGTACTGGCTTACCTGAATAAAGTGAAGTCGCCTTTGTTTAAGCCTACCGCGGTTCATAGCGTTGCCAGTACCATGGCTACTTATGATAGTAAAGAAGCCGAACAATTAATCACCCAGGAGTTAGCGTCCCTTCGGGAGGTGAAAACTCTTACCGATACGTCGGCTCGGGCAGTAAATCATCGGAAAAACACCCTTAATGGCCTGTTGAGTTTGTACAGCGAAATTTTAGCTAAGAATGGAGACTATGAAAAAGCGTATACGTACTTGCACGAAGTATACACCTCTTCAGAGCGAAAAAGTCCCGCTTTAATCAAAAACTACGGTCTTCTGTTAAGTAAGCGTGGTCACTATCAGCAAGCCTTTCCATTACTGGAAAAGACGGTAACCAGTGGTTTAGCCGACTCAACCGTACGAGCGGAACTGGCGTCCATCTACAAAAAGCTTTATCCAGGAAAAAACGAGAAGGAATACCTGGCTTCCCTCGACCAGAAATTAACGAGTAAATACGAAGCGGAGGCCGCCAAATTAATGATTAATGAGCCCGCTCCCTCATTCATCGTTACGGACGCTTCGGGCAAACAGGTATCGCTGGCCGATTTTAAAGGAAAGACGATTGTGCTTGATTTCTGGGCGACATGGTGCGGTCCATGTAAAGCTTCTTTCCCCGCCATGCAAATGGTAGTGAATAAATACAGGCAGGATCCACAGGTGAAATTCCTGTTTATCCATACCTGGGAACGGCAAGGCAATCCAACCGCCGAAGCTCAGGAATACCTGAAGGCTAATCACTACGATTTAGATCTGTACATGGACATCAAAAATGCAAAGACGAAGCGGAATGAAGCGGTATCCGCCTTTAACGTAAATGGCATTCCTGCGAAGTTTGTGATTGATGGAAAGGGCCGCATTCGCTATAAATTAACGGGATTCTCGGGAGGCAACGAAGCTGCTGTTTCGGAGTTATCAGCGATGATCAACTCGGCCAAGGCCAATCAGTAAGCCATCTCTTCTGCATAAACGTTCGAAGGGCTTTCTCGTGAAGAAAGCCCTTTTTTATTCGTACCCTGTTTCCGTCTTACGATCTGTGAAAACCGTTTCGGCGATTGACCCGCCAACCTTTGTTACCGGGAGGCCAGAGCAATGGCCGTCCAGTCGTGTTCGCCCAGTCCCTGCTTTACGCACTGATTCATTAATTCCTGTACTTTCTTACCGAAGGGCAGTTGAACCCCTACCGTTGAGGCTTGTTCGTTGATAAGATTTACGTCTTTCAGGCCGAGCTTTAAGGTGAAACCGGCGGGTAAGAAAGCTTCTTTCAATAAGCTATTACCATACGTCGAATATACCGGTGAAGCAAAAAGCGTTTGGGTCAACATGTGCATCAATTGTTCGGCATCGATGCCGCTTTGCCGGGCCAGATGAATGCTTTCAGCCATGGATTCCATTGCGGAGACGATCAGGAAATTTGAGCATAGTTTGGCGACATTCGCCGCTCCTACTTCGGGTCCAAACGCCCAGATATTAGCGGCTCCGCATTGTTCAAGGACGGGTTTGATGGTTTCAAGGACGTCCGTATTACCCGATACCAGCAGGTTCAGTTTTTTCGCCCGGGCCGCTTCCGGCCGGCCCAGAATGGCACAGGCGATGTAGTGAGAACCGTGTTCGTCGTGTAACTGAGCTAACGAGGTGGCTGTGGCGGGCAGGATTGTACTTAAGGATACATGAACACCGCCCTTTTTCAGATTTGCGGCAATGCCTGCTTCGCCCGCGGTAACGGCCTGAAGGGCAGCATCGTCTGAAACCAGGGTAAAAATTACATCACACCGCGTAGCCAGTTCTTTTACCGAAGTACAAATGACGGCACCCTGAGCCGCCAGCGGTTGTGCTTTAGCGGCCGTGCGATTGTACACATACAGTTGCTGCGTGTTCTGCAAGAGGTTCTCCGCAATGGGGGTACCAAGGTTTCCTAAACCGAGAAAGCCAATGTTCATAGGATTGGTTGTTGAAGAACGAATGAACTCATCAAGCATTCATTCGCTGAAAGGTGCTGGATGAACTAATCAGTAAATGGTCCAGAACCCGTACGTTAGCAGATACTTCCCTACCCGCGGCAGTCAAGAGCTGATTCCTGTATTGAGTATCACGACGCAGGAATCTTCCTTAAAATGGACGGCGACTTTAGGTTTTGAATCCCATTGCGAGCCGATTGAACGGATGCTAAAAGTTAAAGAAGAAAAGGAATAGCGACGATCAGAATCAGGAGAAAGACCAACAGAAGTTTTGCTTTGAGCGAGAATTCCACGTAGTGTTCCTGCTCAACCAGCAGAACATTTAAAGCGTCATTGATCCACTGCATACAGTGCGATGATTTAAACTGAGTTTTAGCCCTAACCCCGTAGGAGGAAGATAGTTCCCATCCTGTAAAGATTTAAGCATGCGTGCCCTGGATAGCCATCCCGAGAAATACACACATGCCAGCCTCTTTATCAGGTTAAAACCCTGTACCACAAAACCCTACCCACGACCTTTAAAACAGTATAGACGGATCAAAATTTATCAGTACCTCCAGAGCATCCGCCCGTCCCGGACCAATCAATTTAGAACTCTCTGGTTCCGTACGAAAGGAGATCTTACCTCTTCTTGGCACGCCCCAGGTCAGCCGCGTTCTTCCCCTTTAAACCTCAAACCCATTACCCGACAAACCTACGGTACACTGACAATCTTTTTCCGATGCTCCGTCCCCCACTCGGCCAGATTGTAGATCACGGGTAACAGGTTTTCGCAGTACTCGGAAAGTTCGTATTCCACAGCTATGGGCTGGGTATCCAGCACGGTCCGTTTGATCAGCAGGTTGGTTTCCATTTCTTTCAGTTCCCGGCTTAAGACTTTGCCGGAAATGCCTTTCACTTCCCGGAGTAATTCCGAGTACCGTTTCTTGCCAAAACCCAGACTGGTAATAATCGAAATCTTCCATTTACCGCCTAGTACGTACAGGGTATCGTGGATGGCCATGATTCGTTTGTTACAGGCCTGAGCATCATGGGGTGTAGTAAAACAGGCCTTGCTATCTATGATGGAGTGGTCCATGAATGTTGGAGCTGGTTACCTAAATGTCACCATTACTTTTAGTTAGTTGATGACAAAAGTAAACCAAGTGTCCCAGAAATTTGCCTCGAAACAAAAAGGATTTAAATCATGTCTCTCAAAGAAAATCTTACCTGGCGATACGCAGTCAAAAAGTACAATAACCAAAAAGTGTCTGACGAAGCCATTCAGACCATTCTGGATGCTATCAACCTTAGTGCCTCGTCCACCGGCATGCAACCGTACCGCGTAATTGTAGTGAAAGATGCGGCCATTCGGGAAGAGCTGGCCAAAGATTCCTTCAACGCCCAGATTCTGGAAGCCTCTGATTTACTCGTCTTTGCTGCTTTCGAAACTATAACTCAGGCCAACATTGATGACTACATGGCCCACGTGGCAGCCGTTCGTGAAATGCCCCTTGAACAACTATCGGGTTTTAAACAAGCCCTGGAAACGCACATGCTGACTCAAACACCCGAAGCCAACTTTAGCTGGGCGGCCCGGCAGGCGTATATTGGACTGGGAACCGGCCTCATCGCCGCGGCTGAGTTGAAAATAGATACGACTCCTATGGAAGGATTCAATCATGAAAAACTGGACCAATTGCTGGGTTTACCAGCGAAGGGGTTGAAAAGTGTAGTCCTGTTATCGCTAGGTTACCGCGATGCCGAACAGGATCCCTACGCGAACCTGAAGAAGGTGCGACTGCCCCTGGAGGAATTTGCCTTTGTGCAATAGTTCGTTCAGGACTGGATAGTCCCGAATCAATTTCCTTTAACAACGTATACAAACCCGGTAATCCGCACCGAAAAACGTTTCGTTTTCGAGCTGGCTACCGGGTTTGAAGCGTTTACACTTCGGATGATCCGACAGGACTCCCGTACAAAGCAGACCATCCAGGAAAGAATCGCGAAAAGCACATCCATACAGGATACGATACAACAAGGCGTTCGATTGGATAGGCTTATCAGGCAATCTAACCGAAATCATTAAGTTTACTTAATCAGTATCATAGGTATTATTAGTATTAATACTACATGATTTCATAAATAAATACTACATTATTTCTTCAAGTACTACTATATGATATAATTATCAAATGGTAGTGATTTGTAAAACAAAACTGAGTAAAGCAATTCTATGCATTATCCCCTTTCTAGTTAGTAAACATCACTTCTGTTAGTGAATATTACTTTGTACTGAATTAACCCATTGAATCATTATTCGTGCCAGCCTATTCTGGTTCGATCACTAAAATTCCACCTTGACACTACTTCTACGAGTTTACATGAGTAAGCTTGGGGGACTTGTAAACCCTATTCAAAAATCTCTTTCTAATTTATTACAAAAGGTATTACTCCGCACTTTTAATTATTTCCGTCAACCTAATTCTCTTACTGAATGATTCAATAACTACTTCTGATTTTCTCCCCTATTGCCTTGTTTAAGGCACTGCTTTATCATTCGGATAGAAAGAAAAGGAACATCGCATTTTTCCTTTTCTGCATCTCCGATAGAAAATGCCTTGTTCGCACGCAATGAAGCACATCTGTTTGCCAAAGTAACGTTCAGACACGGGCTTACTCGCTTGGCAGTAGGCGTCTTGTGTCTGTTGTACCTGCTCTTGATTCTACTTCTGAATACATCCATACCCGAATTCCAGCTATTCGACTGGCTTTCGCAGGGTTTAGTTAACGCTTTTAGTTCCGAAAAGCATCCATTTTCAGGAGCTGTATGGTGTTTTGTTTCGAAGTGAAATCAAAAATTCTTCTGTAGTCTCCACAAGCTCATTACTAGCCTGTGTAGGATAACTATGGCCAGATCTCCGTACACAAATGCATGATTTACTGGCGTGTTCAACGATGAGTTTCAACGGTCATATAGAGGACTCCGTTAGTTTAAAACTTATCTAGAAATCCCCTATTCTAGGCGATTTGATCAACGGATCAGCATCAGGTTTTTCATTCATTAAACCATTGATTATTTGACAGTTACAGCTGCATAACTCCCATTACACTATGCGAAAAATAGTTGCATTATTACTAGTCGGTCAATTCATTGCTCGACAGGGGCATGCTCAACAGATTATTGTGCAGGCCAAAGCCCAGAGTGAATCGGTTGCTCAAAACTTTAATTTTACCGGTTCACTAGGTGCGTTTACCCTACGGGACGCCCCGGATTATACCCCTATTCAGGATATTGGGGTAAACGGCAATAACCGCATTGCCGTTATTGATTTCAAAGCAGGTTATACCAACGAAGGGGGCATTTATTACCTGGATTCGGGCAGTACAACCTGGGTCCAGATACCAGGAGCAGCGGAACGGGTTGACGTAGATTTGAGCAACCGGATCTGGGTGGTTAATAAGCCCGGAGGCCTTTTCAACAGTACCGGAGGTAACTTTGTTGAAATCCCTGGCATTAACGAGGTAAAGGACGTTGGAGCGAATGCCAATGGTACAGAGGTCTACGTAATGGCAGGAGCCGGAGCTCAAGGGGATTTATACCGCTACGACGGAGGATCGACCTGGACAAAAATAAACAATGTGTTGGGCGTTCGTCTGGACGTTGCCCCGAATGGTCATGTGTGGTACATTACCAATGGGGGGGATCTTTACGAATACAATCCTACCACCGGAACGACGGCCGGGCCATTCCGAAACACGGCCGACCAACTGTTCAGTGATGTAACTGTTGCCGCCGATGGATCACTCTGGGTGACGGGTAGCGGCAACTATGGTACGTATCGATTCGATCCAACTACGAGCACTTTCGTTGGTGATGCCAATGCGGCCAATAGTAGCGTGCTGTCACCCGAAAACATGGGCAACAACCGGTATTTCACCGGAGGTATTTCTGCGGGTAGTGATGGCGATTTACCTTTTACTACACCCCAGATTCGGTCGTATGGACAAACGAATGAACTGGCCCGTTTGGCCCAGCGTACGGAAGATGGCACCTGGATTGATGATCTGACAATCCGTACGGATAACTTCACGAATACCGCTCATTTTAATGTAGCAGCGGGTACGTATACGGTTTCACTTCCAGCCCTACCAGCTAATTACGTCATTACCAGCATTCGCACTTCGGGTGGTACCGTCGCAGTTGATCTGGCTACGCGTACGGCTACGGTTACGGTGGCCGCTAATCAGACGGTTTATCTAGAGTATAACATCGCCAATACGCAGTCAACGGTGCTTACGGTTTCCCCTTCCACTCCGTACATTGAAACGTTTGGCTCTTCTGGTGTGCAATCGCCCTCCATAGGACCCGTACTCCCTAACGGCTACACCAACTATCATTATGCTAACCAGGGCAGTAATGCCATCGTTATGGCGGGTACGTACACCTTAGGAAACGCTTTTATTTTACATTGGCAAGGCATGGCTGATCCGGGTAACGTAACCAGTCCTACGGCCAGTTCTGACCACACGCCGGGTGATCAAGGGGGCTATTATGTAGCCTATAACGGAGGGTTTATCAAAGATGAAGTATTCCGCCGACAGTTTACGGGTCTTACGTTAGGAACTTCCTATACCGTTTCCTTCTGGGCTACCGAGTTGACTAACGTAAGCGGCCCCTTTGCCGTAAAGCCGAACCTTATCGTGAATGCTACTGACCCCACCACCGGCACGCTTTTAGCTACCACCACCACGGGTGACATTGCGTGGAGCAACGGGGCCTGGAACCAGTACACCATGTCTTTCACGGCAACGAGTCCGAATGTTACCATTGCTCTTGTCAACAATCAGCAGTTACCGGGTACGTACGGAAATGACTTTGCACTGGATGATATTTCTATTGGTGTCAGTGCCGATCATGGCGATGCTCCGGCTTCCTATGGTACCCTGAATGCCAACACGGGTCCAGCCCATATTCTTTCATCCGGCCTTACGCTGGGTGCAGTAGTTGACGCCGAAAGCGATGGTTACGATAGTCAGGCTACAGGCGATAATACGAATGGTATTAATGACGAAGATGCCATCAGTGGAACGTTGCCCAGCCTGACCAACCTGGCCACAACCTACACGCTGAATGGAATCAGTGTTCGGAATTCGAATACCTCTGTTAACACCGCCGCCACGCTTTACGGCTGGATTGATTTCAACCGGAATGGTGTTTTTGACGCCAATGAACGCTCTGCTCCTGTTACCGTAGCTCCGAATGCTACTTCCGTAAACCTTAGCTGGACTGGACTAACGGGCGGCGTTGCCGGCACCAGTTATGTTCGGTTACGCCTGGCCTACAATGCTTCCGAAATCCTCACTCCCACGGGCGATGCCAATACGGGTGAAGTAGAAGATTATTCCGTAGTGATTGAACAGGTAACCGTTGCCTTGAGCGGTAGCGTACTGAATGATGCGAATGGACTGAAAGACAATACGGTCAACGGAACGCCTACGAATACCCTTGGCTCGAATACCTTGTATGCCAATCTGGTCAACAATGGGGTAGTCGTTGCCAGCATACCTGTAGCTTCTGACGGTACCTATCTGTTCCCCGCCGTCAATGTGAACACTACGTATTCGGTAGTATTAACCAATGCACCGACGACGGTTGGCTCTCCTACCCCTACGGCTTCGCTTACGAATGCGGTGTATACCGGAGAATACCTGGGAACGGGTGCGGGTAGTGATGGCACTCCCGATGGTGTACTGGCAATCAATGTTGGAACGACACCGGTAAGCAATGCAAACTTTGGGGTGAATCAGTTACCCGAAACCAATGCGGTTACGGCCTCAACCCAGACCGATCCAGGCGGTAGCAGCCGTATCGTTGTGCCGACATTGAGTGGCTCCGACCCTGAAGATGGTGCACTAGGTAGTGGAAAAACGTTTATTATTAGCACGCTGCCTACCAATGCCACGTTGTATTACAATGGACAGCCCGTTACGGCCAACCAGACTATTCCCAACTACAACCCGGCCTTACTCCAGATCGACCCGAATGACGGCGTCACTAGTGTCAGCTTTACGTATGCGTCCGTAGATGCCGCCGGACAGCCCGATCCCACGCCCGCCACGGTTACGATTCCCTTTGGACCCTCACCCGTACCCACCAATTGCCCGGAAACGCAGGTGCCCGTATCTGCATTCCTGGGTGGTGCCATGCAAAATGTGGGATCAGGCGGTTTTCTTCAGCCCGCAGTTATGCGTGATGATCTCCGTAGCAAGTCTTATTTCCCAACCTCGGAGCCCTATTCTGGCCTAGGTTACACGGTTACTTTGACGAATAATACCACCACCAACGCTGGTGTATTAGCCCGTAGTGGTAGTACGGCGGTTATTGACTGGGTCCTTATCGAGCTTCGCAATCCCCAGGATAACACACAGCTCATTGCTTCGCGTCCGGGATTATTGCTTCAGAATGGCCAGGTAACGGAAGCAGCGGATGGTACAACACCGTTGCGTTTTACGGTACCTCCCGGAAATTATTACGTCAGCATTCGTCACCGAAATCACCTGGGTGTTATGACGGCTACGCCCGTAGCTCTGGGTTCGGCGGTAGACTTTACCAATGCCAACCTTGACGTTTACAATCTGACTACGCCTTTGAATTATGACGGTGCTGAACGAGCTAATCTGGGTACTCTGGCCAATACCCCAGGCAAAGCGGCCCTTTGGTGGGGAAATGCGAAAAATACGTCCCCCAGTAAAGTGAAGTACGAGGGTGCTGACAATGACGGAGCGGGTGTTGAGTCGGCGGTACTGACTGCTCCGGGTAACGTTTTCAGTAGTCCTAGCTACGTTTACGATGCCTATAATGCAGGAGATGTCAATCTGGACGGTTCGGTCATTTACCAGGGTCAAAGCAATGATATAATGGCCCTATTTAACGCTGTAGCTCAATTCCCGCTTAACTCTTCAAATCAGTCGAACTATGATTTGATGTACGAACAGCTACCCGCTACCGTTGTTTATAATGGACCAGCTCTTTCCTGCGAAAGCCCAACGCCCGTGAGTCTGGTTAGCTTTACGGCAAAAGCTCTGGAAAATAAAACGGTAGAATTAAACTGGAAAACTGCTGGCGAGCTGAACAACAAAGGCTTCACGGTAGAACGGAGTCTTGACCTGGTTACGTTTGAAAAAGTAGGTGAAATCCACGAGGTAGCGGGCACCAGCACGCAGGTACACACCTACCGTCTGGTTGACCAGAATCCTTATCGGGGCACGAGCTATTACCGGTTAGTCCAACTGGATCTGGATGGTACTCCGCACCCGTACCGCCCACAATCCGTGAACATCGACGGAGAGTATATGGCTTATCCTAATCCGGTACAGGGTTCCGCATTCCGCGTACGCCTGGATGAGCCCGTCAAAGCGAAGGTAAGTCTTTCCACGGTAGATGGTCGGTCCTTACCGATTTTGCGTAAAGCTGAATCGAATAATACGGTACTGATTCAGGTGGAAGGTACTGCTGGTGCTGGCGTGTATATGCTACGGGTAGAGGAACGGAGTCAGGTCAGAATTCACAAGATCATACTCAATCCATAACTCGGTTTGTAAGGGGTAGACTCGTTCTACCCCTTTTTTTTGTACCTGATGAAAATAGAAGGGCCATCTACGCTTCCCGTTCGAAACAACCGCTTTGCTTTTCCAGTAAATAAACCTCTGTTGGTCCAGTCGGCGGCCCCTACTACGTCCAGCCATTAACCCGGGTGCCACTGCTGGTCAAGGCTTTCGTACGTAAGATCATTTAAAGCGAACCGCTTTCAGTTCATGCGTGGCCGATAGCCGATTTAACCAGTTTTTTCGGGCCTCCTGAGCTTGCTCCAAGGTTTCGTAGGTGTTAAAGTCACTAAAGCATTCATCGGGACCGGAGCACTGACCTCTGGCAAAGTCAAAATACTGCTGACTTACTTTTTTCAGGTCTTCACCCGCGTTGATCCGCTTGATGTCGGTATAGAAAGCCTGGGGTTTCGTTTCTGCATGGGGGGTGTGCTGTTGCCGGGTTACTGCCCAATAATAGGCATGGTTACTAGCAGAATTCGGCTGCATAGAACTCTCATAAGACAGGAATGCAGCCAGCAGATTGGGTAAGCCCGCCGACGAACGCAGGTATTCACGCTCGAAATCCGCGAATGTTCGTTCATCTACTCCGCTTTGCAACAGGCTTTCTTTGAAGAAGGCATAGTTGGTAAGCGGTTTTTCCGTTTGCAGGACACTTCGAAGCCATTTCCACACCTGAGGCCGTCCAATTTTGGTTTCCAGTTCCGTGAGTAACAGCGGAATATACTGGTAGCGATACGTTTCATTGATTTCGCCCGGACTGGTAATTTCCGATAAACCTTTGAAATTTTGCAATTTCCGGCTGGCAGCCATGTATTGTTTGATTTTTCGATCGTAGTAATTTTTTCCTACCAGATCACGGACGGCTTGCAAGGAAATGTATTCCGTTACGCCCTCCAGAAAAGCCCAGTACAACGTCAATTGGGTTGAAAAACAGTGCCAACGTAGTAATGCCCCAATTCGTGAGCAATGAAAGAAATAGAACTGGAATCCGAGAGGGTTTGTGTATTCGGATTGACCAGCGTATTTAACCAATCCCTTGGGCTAACGGAAGCAATGGTGGGATACGTAACAAACATCCAGTCATTCCGCTGGGAAACGGGCGTACTGGCCAGCAAAGTTACATCGACTCCGTAAGGAATATCCAGATGATTCTGATAGTAGTCTTTAATGCGGGTAAACCAGCCATCCAGTACCTGAGCCTGCATCTGACTCAGGGTCGTGTTGACGAGGTACGTATTTTGCTCTTTTTTAAAGTCAAAATCGCCGGCAAACAGCAACAGCGGAAAAGGGCGATCCGATGTAAAATGGGCCACCGAACCCTGCCGGGGTGGCTGGCCGTTGAGGTAAATCGCCCTGGCTCCCGGTACGTGAATGGTCAGATCGTAGGTTACGCTGGTGTAGGTTTTATCTTCTGCGATGTTATACAGGATGGGGTACCAGGCCGATTGTTCGGTAGCCCGAATTGTTTTTCCGTTCAGGGCGATATTTCCCTTCCAGTCGCCCCATTCGCTTCGCTTTTTTGAATCCGCGTACACGGGAAAGGCTCCTACGTAACTGACTTTGAACTGATCAGGTAAATAGCGGCTTTTACGATCAGTGCCGGGAAACCAGTATTGAAAACTTTCGTACGATTTCTCTGGTTTGTATTCGCGTTCAGTGGCATACGAAAACCGGTCCCTGCTATCCCGAAAGAACTGTACATTCAATCCGCTGTTCAGTTGAAGGGAATAATTGCTGGTTTCAGGAAGATTGGAGACGGTCAAGTCGGCCTTTATCGTCCCCTGCTCCAGCGACACATAAACATCGCCCGCCAGATGAGGAACCTGACTGTACACATGTCGGCTAAGCAGAGCTAATCCCGTTATGAAGAAGATGAATAGAGCTTTGGACATTGTTTGGATGAGGGGAAGGATAGTTTAATGTATGATGTTTAAAGTCTTAAGTTAAAGAACTGTGTTTTTTTAATCTCTATATTTTTTGTCAATTTTCTCTTAATCTTTCTGCAATCAAGAAGCTACAATTTATCCAAACGTTGTTCTATGAATAAGGTTGATCTGATCAATAGTATTTTACAAACGACCACCTTTTATAGTTTCCGCATCATTTTAATCTCAACGATTACAGCCTCGCTACTGACCTGTGTTCAACAATTTAAATGCAGAAAACACGCAACGATGGTGCTAAAAGGCATAGGGTTCGACGGGCTGAATGAAGCGGCGGGCTGACCGGAAACCTTGCCGTAACCGACGGGCAATCCGCTTCGTTTTCCAGCTCATTTCGCAATTAAAAGTATAATAATAGTAGCATCTCAACAGAATTACGTACTCTATCATGGTTCAATAAAAACTTCATCTTTTCCACTCAATCATTCAGGACTTCAACGAGTGCCCCGTCTGCGTTTACCGGGAGGCAATTTTTCGGGCATTGAACAGGTAATAGTCTTCGTCGGTGATGGAGCCGTCGAATTTTTTCAGACAAGTGAATACGTAGGTACCTTCCGTTGAGCGAAGGGTATCCTGCTGCCCTTCCTGGGGATGGTTCGGGCGATGGTAGGCCATGACCAGAACCGATGCCGGATGACTTCGCTGATAGCTAACAAAGCGTAGGTAGGTTAGGAAATCGGGCTGGTTATTCAGGGTGTCATTCCAGTGACTCTTGCTCCACAGCACGTAAGGACGCTCCTGCTGTACATCCAGACAATAAACGGGTCTGCCCAAAAACCACTGCAAAGGAGTCATATATTCCTGAAAAGCCCCCGCTACCGACGTATGAGCGGGGTAGTGTTTCTGAAGGTACGAGGCCATATCCTCGGCTCTGGAAAAGGGGTACCGCAGATCACGGTACCAGGCATTCATTCCCGCCAATACCTGAAGCAACAGAATAGCAACGCCAAAGTAGCCCAACGTAAGAACGGGCCGGGACGATCGCTTATTTCCGTCAATCCAGTACGCGGCAATTAGAGCCAGCGTATAATGACCAAAGTGGCGGAAAAGTCCCCGGGGCTTTTCGTAGGTGAACACGAAAATGAAGAAAACACTGGCCACGAGTATAAGCAGAGCCACGGAAGTTTTAGGTTTCGAAAATACCGCAAGTACGGCCAGAGCCAAACCCAGGGCTAGTTTCACACCCAATCCAAACGGAAACAGCGAAAAATTCCAGAAATGATATTCGGAGAAACTGCTGATGGGGAGAAAACCATGAGCCATCCCCGCGGCCGCGAAGAAAAAGATGCCGGGGTTAAACCCACGCGTCCACTGATTTAAAAAACCGGAGTCTGCGGGTGGCAGCGACTGAGCCGTCCCCACAATACCCGCCAGAATCAGACCAGCTGCCACCAGGGATGTAGTCCGCAACGGCCAGATTCGACGGGCATTGACTTCCTCGGCCAGTAAGCCCACGGCTAGTCCCAAACCTACCAGAAATGCGAAAACATTGGTTTGAAATAAAAGAAACAATAAACCACTGATTGCCAGCAGGTTTTTTTGGGGATTCCGCCAAAGTACACAGATCCCACAAATAATGAGTACACCAATCTGGTAGTTTCGGCTGATGGTTACGTATTCGTAAATGAAGTAGTAACTGAACAGAATAAGGGCTTTTTCAAAAAACCGGAACGGACTTTTGAAGATAATCAGGTAAGCACTGCCCAGGGCCAGGGCCCCATGAAGCACCTGCATCACACCGGGGTGATCGAAGAGTTGGGCAAAGGGCCATAGGAGGATAAACCAGAGTAAGGGATGGCCTTCGTAGCGGGCATTAAAGGCCAAATCGAGTAGGTTGTCCGTACTGGCTACAATGCCCCAGGCCTGTAATTCATCCCGCCACATTTCGTGCTGCCATAAGCTGCAACTCATGAAAAAGGCATAGGTAACGAATAGGGCATAGTTTGCTCTTGGCGTGGACATAACGGGGTTAGAATTCGCGGTGAGGATTCAAGGGAAAAGATAGAAATACGTCTGTAAACCATTAGCGGGAGGTTTTACAGGGAATAGCGACAGTGCAAGTATACACTTATTACGGGAATTACAGACGCTAAACGGGCTGGGTATTCCCCTTTTTATTTGTACATCTATCCGACCTGATAAAGTTGGTCCTATACGTCGTTACGAACGGCTTGTCCGTACTGAAGCACACAGGCTTCTCATGGGTTCGAATCAAACGGGCCTACACGCTGAAATTTTCGTGTACATTTGATGATGGTAATCAGGTCATTTATGAAAACGCGTACCCTCGACGAATTCTATCAGGCCGTAGCTACTTCGGGCCAACGTAACGCAGAAGCCTTTTTACCCCCGGGTATTTCAAAAGAAATCGGACATTTCAATGTCTTCAGTATACACGAAGTATTTCAAACGTTTCGGGAGACGGGGCAAGTGGCGATGCCTTACAATCGCCGGTCGTATTACAAAATAAGCTTCATCCAGGGACGCAATCAGGCCGAGTACGCGGATAAAACCATTGAAATTGAAAGCAGTGCTTTGTTGTTCGCCACGCCCAAAATACCCTATCACTGGTTGCCACAGGATTTGGAACAAGCCGGGTACTTCTGCGTCTTTACCGAAGAATTTTTGTTAGCGACCCAAGGCGGCGTAGTGCTCGACGAGTTACCCATTTTTCAAGCCGGTGCGTACCCCGTTTTTCAGCTTTCCAAAGAAGAATCCATGCAGATAGAGCTGATTTTCAGAAAGATGCATCAGGAGCTTGCTTCGGATTATCGCTATAAGTACGATCTGATCCGGGCGTATTTACTGGAACTTATCCATCGGGGGCAAAAGCTTCAACCCCTTACGGCGGCCCGTCATACGAGTACCGCTCGGACCTCTTCGCTGTTTGTGGAATTACTCGAACGGCAGTTCCCCATTGAATCCCCCCACCAGCCCCTCACCCTACGAACGGCCAAGGACTTTGCCGATCGTCTATCCATCCACGTTAATTCACTTAACCGGGCGTTGAAAACCACGACGGGCAAAACAACTACGGATCTGATTAGCCAGCGACTTATCCAGGAAGCTAAACGCTTGTTGAAACACACGGATTGGAATATCTCAGAGATTGCCTATGGTCTGGGATTTGAAGAAGTGGCCCATTTTTCCAATTTCTTTCGAAAGCAAACATCTTGGTCTCCGGTAAGTTTTCGAAAATGAGTAGCGTTTGAATTTCGCAAACATCGGTTTGATGTTTACAAAGGCGTCATAGGTCAACCTATCACCTTTGTAGTCTAACTTTTCATACGCTATGACACGCAAAATTGCACTCGTTACGGGCGGAAGTCGCGGACTCGGTCGGGATATGGCTCTTCGCATGGCCCAAAAAGGAATAGATGTTATCCTTACCTACCATACCCAGCCGGAAAAAGCAGTATCCGTAGCCGCTGAGATCGAGACATTGGGGCAAAAAGCCGCTGTCTTACCTTTTAATGTCGGAGCGATTAGCGAATTGGGTACGTTTGTCTCGGCCCTACAAACAACTCTGCAAGAAACTTTCGCTACAGACAAATTTGATTTTCTGGTCAACAACGCCGGTATGAATCTGGTCATTCCCAGCTTCGCCGAAACTACAGAAGATCAATTCGATACCCTTCTCAATATCCACTTTAAGGGCGTATTTTTCTTAACGCAAAAACTCCTGCCCTTCCTCAATGATAACGGCGGTATTGTCAATATTTCGACGGGTTTAACCCGCCTGACCTTTCCGGGCTCTGCCACGTATGCCAGTATGAAAGCAGGGATTGAAGTACTGACTCGGTATCTCGCGAAAGAGCTGGGTCCCAGAGGAATCAATGTCAATGTGGTGGCTCCGGGAGCCATTGCGACGGACTTCAGCGGCGGGCGACTTAAAAATACCCCGCAACTACAAGAGCACCTGAAAAGTGTTACTGCGATTCCCCGGATCGGTCAGCCCGAAGACATTGGCGGTGTCGTTGCTTTTCTGTGTACACCCGAAGCCAAGTGGGTCAATGCTCAACGGATTGAGGTGTCGGGAGGTCTGCAACTGTAAATTCTCCGCCGTAATTAAAGCCAAGCCGCGGCAAACTCCATTGGGCTGCCGCGGCTTCGTTATGAAGCTTATTCTTTCAGTGAAACCGGTACTTCCAGCGTGGCCCATTTCAAGGTAAATCCTTGGGGTGTCACTTCATACATCAGACGTTCACTGGCAGAGGCCATTGCTTTGGGTTTCGCCGTCACGGTCAGTACGTCATTTGCCCGGTCCAGGTTCGCTTCCCCCGTCCGTTTCACTCCCCACTGGCCCGTTTGTGAATTAAAGATAAACGTCCACTGTTTTTCTTCGGGAATGGCAAACAGGGTGTACTTACCCGCGGGCAAGCTTTTTCCTCCGACCTGAATCGCTTGGTCCGTTTCAAAGGTGGTGGCCTCATTGGCTCCCGCCCGCCATACTTTACCGTAGGGGACTAGTTCGCCCCAAACAGTACGTCCTTTCACCGAAGGACTATTGTATTGAATGGTTACGGTTGCCGTACCAATTTTTCCCGTAGCCGTGGCCGGTGGGCTGGGTCGCTGACTTTTGTCTGCCTGAGCCATAGTCAATGATGAAATACTGAAAACGAAAAGTAGTGTTAATGCAAAGCGGAAGCTCGATTTCATAAGGTTCAATATTAGAGGATGAAAAAGGTACGGGTAAGACTCCCCGCTTCTGCCAAGTTACCAGTTTTACAGTAACCTTTTCAATTTCAGTCTTTTAATTATTACGCATACAACACCTGCTATTGACTGCTTTTTTTAAAGCGATAGAGATACGGTGCCGTATTGGCCGCACCAGTGTATTTTTTGTGAAGGCGTTCCAGAACCCCCAGATCCAGGATTTTTTTCTGGAAGTTATTGATGGGAAACGAGCGATGGTAAACGGCTTCGTAAAGCTCCTGTACTTCCCGCATCGTAAAGGTTTCCGGCAGAAGATTAAAGGCAATCAGCTTTTGATCCAGGTTCTGGCGAAGTGCCTGCCATCCGTATTCCAGAATTTCTCCATGATCGTGAATCATTTCAGGAATGTCCTCAATGTTTCGCCATTCGAGGTATTCATCAAACTCGCCACATTGCGGATTTACTTTCGTAAGATCTACCAAGGCATAGTAGCCAATACTGATAAAGCGGCTGGTCAACCATTCCACTACTCCAGTATCGAATCGCTGGTGATCAAATCGTTGCAACTGAGACTGGATGGTTTCCCGGTACTTACTTTTGATAATACGGTTTTCATCCCCAAACACGCGGTACTGTTCCAGGTATATATCCGTGAGTCCCGTTCTTTCCCGAAGAATCCGGCTGGCTGCCTGATCGATTCCTTCCGTCTTCCGGATATAACCGCCGGGTAATGCAAAAACGCCTTCCCCAAACTTGAATTTGGCAATCAGTACTTTCAATGCCTTCGCTTCGTAACCGAAAATCACACAGTCGATGGACAAATGTGAGATATACTTTTCATCACCCAATTCTTGCATCGTTCTTCAAATCTGCTCATCAATAGACCTGCAAAAGTATTATTATTTCCATTTTAATTACCATTTTTGATCTTTATCTCCTCTTTGATCGATGATGATTCCATTGCTTACTTTTGATAGAAACCTCTTATCTCATCCGCTCTATTTTTATGGAAACGCAAAACACAGCTTCTAAGTGGACACTTGTTACGTCCCTTCTATGTCTTTCGTTGATGGCTTTATCGGTAAAGAGTATCGCCCAGAAAGACACGACGAGTTTCGTTCATACCGTTGCTATTGGTACGGGGAAAATCGATACCATCTTCCGGATTCAAAAACACCTCGAAGCTCCCAACTGGCACCCGGATCAGTATCTGATCGTCAATAGCAAAGGGAAACTCTTTACGCTTCCCCTGAAGTCCCCAACCCTTCAGGAACTGAATACCGGATTTGCCAACCAGTGTAATAACGATCACGGCATTTCGCCGGATCGAAAATGGCTGGCGATCAGTCACAATGATAAACAGGACCCCTCGCCTAAATCGTACAAATCGGCCCTTTATATTCTCCCCATTCAGGGCGGGGAACCTCGAAAAATCACTCGGGAAGTTCCTTCTTTTTGGCACGGCTGGAGTCCGGACGGAAAAACCCTGGTTTACTGCGGCGAACGAAACGGCAATTTTGATATTTACGCAATAAGTACGGAGGGAGGTTTGGAAAAGCGACTCACTCATACGGAGGGACTCGACGACGGTCCGGAATACTCCAGCGATGGCAAATACATTTATTTTAATTCCTACCGCACGGGTCACATGCAGATTTGGCGGATGCGGCCCGACGGGTCCAATCCCGAGCAGTTAACCTCTGACCAGTATTCCAACTGGTTTCCTCATCCCTCGCCCGATAATCAGTGGCTCGTTTACATCGCGTATACTTCCGATGAAAAACAGAATCATTTATTCGGCAAAAACGTAAAACTTCGCCTGATGAATCTGAAAACCAAAACTATTCAGGATATTACACCCGTTTTTTACGGTGGGCAGGGTACCATCAATGTACCTTCGTGGAGTCCCGACAGTCGGAAGATTGCCTTTGTCAGCTACGCCGTCAAGTAATTTAACGTCATCACCTCATGGATCAACATTCCTCTAAATCAAGAAGACAATTTCTGCAAAAAATCGCGGCTACCAGTCTGGCAGCGGCCTCTTCGCCCCTTTCTTCCCTAGCTGCACAAGCCAAGGCGGAAGAACGCATGCTTCAGTTTGAAAAGAGAATTTCTGCCAATGACACCATTCGCCTGGGAGTGATTGGGTACGGAGTGCAGGGCCACTTTGACTTAAATACGGCCCTTAAAGTACCGGGTGTCGAACTGGCCGGTATCTGCGACCTGTACACCGGAAGAATTGAAAACGCGAAGGAAAAGTACGGCAAAGAACTCTTCACGACCCGTAACTACCATGAGCTGTTGGACCGGAAAGACATCGACGCCGTTATCATTGCTACGCACGACGTCTGGCACGCCCGTATGACCCTGGACGCACTGGCCAAGGGCAAACATGTGTACTGCGAAAAACCGATGATTTATAAAATCAGCGAAGGCCCTTCGGTAATTGCGGCGGCTAAAAAATCGGGCAAGGTGTTGCAGGTAGGCAGTCAGCGAGTCAGTAGTATCGGCTATGCCAAAGCCAAGGAATTACTGGCCGCCGGAGAGATTGGCAAGCTCAACATGGTAAACGCCGTATATGATCGCCAAAGCTCCATTGGTGCCTGGGAATACACCATTCCGAAAGATGCCAGTGCCAGTACTACCGACTGGGAACGCTTCATTGCCGTAACGGATAAAATGCCCTTTGATGCCAAGAAGTTTTTCTGGTGGCGGGCGTTTAAAGAAGTAGGTACGGGCGTGGCTGGTGATTTGTTCATTCACCTGCTGAGCGGTACGCACCTGATTACCAATTCCAAAGGTCCGGAAAGCATTTACAGTACCGGACAATTCAGCTACTGGAAAGACGGCCGGAATATGCCCGATGTGATGTCGGGCGTCATGCAGTATCCCGAAACCAAAGAGCACGCCGCCTTCCAGCTGACTTTACAGGTGAATTTCATCAGCGGCACGGGTGGTCAGGAAGTGATCCGGCTGGTAGGATCCGAAGGTGTGATTGATGTGGTGGGCAACAGCATTACCGTCAAGCACAGTCTCTTGCCCGAAGCTCCCGGTTTTGGTGGCTATGATTCCGTCTTTACCTTCTCCAAACAAATGCAGGAGGAAATGCAGAAAGAGTACGACGCCAAATGGACGCCCCAGCAACGCAAGCGAAAAGTAAAGGAAGATATCGTTTTCAAAGCACCGCAGGGCTACGACGATCATTTAGACCATTTTACGAATTTCTTCGAAGCCATCCGCTCTAATAAACCCGTAGTGGAAGACGCCGAATTCGGTTTCCGTGCCGCGGCTCCCGCCCTGGCCTGTAACGAAAGTTATTTCAGTAAGAAAATCATCCACTGGGATCCCGTTAAAATGAAACTGGTGTAGTAGGTGATTTCTTTTATACCAATAAAAAGGAAGCGATCCATGCGATCGCTTCCTTTTTATTGGTATAAATACCCGAAAGTTTGTCTAGACCATCTATTCGTGTTCAATACCCATGGTTCGGATTTTACCCGATTCAAAACGGTATACGTGATACAGTTTCGTATCGTTTACGACCTGACCGTTTAAATCCCTGATCACCTGATGTACGTGAACGGCGAGTTGACCGTCGGGTCGGGTTTCTACCGCAAGCGGTTCCACATGGGGGTCGATTTCTTGCCATTGTCGAAGCCAGTACGCTCGTACTTCGTCGTGACCAGACACGTAGCCGCCTTGCCAGCCATTGGGCCAGGCCACATCGCGGTGCATATGAGCTAGTACGCGGTCAATCTGACGGGCGTTGAAATCCTGATACAACTGACGGAGTAGGGATGAATAATTCATAATGGAGAAAGGGTTTTGACCAACTGTTTCGTAAGTCAAAACTAGACTCGGCACCTCGATTCTGAGCGTCGGTATTGATTGAGATTGTAGCGGATTTTCTTGAGGAAGGCGGGTCTTATGTACTGTTCCTCCTAGCTCATCAGTACCGTTTAGAAGCATACGTTAGGAAAACAAAATTTCCCTGAACGATCCTTCAAGAAGCATATATTTCTTATTTTGTATCTTTCATCAGTGTAATCAACTGAAAATGATCGCTAAATACCCATTTTTCTATCTGATTTTTCTGCTTGGTAGTTTAGTGTCCGACCCAACGGTTTTCGCCCAAACGACCCCAAAGGCAGATTGCGATTGTCTGGAAGCGTTTACTTTCATTTCAAATTACGTGGAGAAAAATCAGGCTTCTTTCCGGCATGTCGTAACCGCTGATCAACGACCCACGTATGAAACGTTCAAACGGGGCATTCGCCGGCAAATACAGAAAGAGGGGAAACGCCGTTGTAGTTTGTTTTTACATCAGTACATGGCTTATTTCAAGGATCATCACTCGCAGGTGCACGCGGCGAGTACCCTCGATGTCAGTGATCCCGATCAACTCAAAGCATTCCTGGCCTCAGCCGCCTTTCGCAACACCGAAACCGTAGCTGTGGATTCGGCAAAGGCTTACGACTATGTCAAACATTCAAACGATCCGGTGGAAGGTATTTATGACCTGTATGGCTCTTATCAGGTGCTAATTCAGAAAAACAAGAACCCCTATCGGGATTATTATGGCGTCTTGTTGCAAACCAAAAGTCCGACCTGGAGGCCCGGCCAGGTAAAGCTTGAACTCAAAAAAATGGCCGCAGACACCTACCAGTATCAGGGGTATCTGCAGGACCATTCTTTATCCCTGGAATTGTTAACCATCGATCAGCCCGTCACCCGGATTGGCGAGTGGACGAAACGCTATCCCGTCGCTACAACTGCTTCCAAACATGCCCAGGATTCCATTCCTACGGTCCTCACTACGTTTAAGCTACTGGATGACAGTACCGCTTACCTAAGCATCCGCACCTTCAGTCGGGAATACCTTTCCGCTCTGGATTCTACCTTTCAGGCCTTAACGCCCGTTCTGCAACGAACGCCGTATCTGCTCATCGACGTCCGCGACAATGGCGGGGGTAGTTCGCTGGCTTATCAACGTTTGCTTCGCTTGCTGTATACCCACCCATCCACCGATGATTCGTTTACGGAATATTTGGCTACATCGGACATCATCGAACGGTACGAAAACTTGCTAAAAAACAGTCCCAATCCAGCCCTGACCAGCTACCGAAAGGATCTGATTCAGCAAATGAAACAAGTGCCGGAAGGAACGTTTATACGTCTGCGTCAGGATCAGCCAAAAGCGGATACCCCCTCTAAAATCCGCCTGGAAAAGCCCAGAAAAGTGGTGATTCTATATAACCGTAACTGCGGCAGCTCTTGCGAAACGTTCGTGTTAGCGGGTATGCGGAGTAAAAAAGTAGTTACCGTCGGAGAAAACTCCGGGGGATACATTGGCTACGGCAACATCATGACGATACCGGTTCCGAATTCAGCCTACGTACTGGAAAGCTCCACGACCCGAAATCCGGCTCTGGTTCAGTACGAGTATACGGGCATCCCTCCCATGCGTAAGGTCCCTGCCCAAACGAGCTGGATTGATTTTGCCCGGAAAGAATTGGGTACGCCCTGATCACTTTTAACGCTTTAGACCTGCCTTACAGTAACTTTTCCTGCACGGCCTGATAGACCGTTCTGACGACGGGATGAAAACCCAGACTACGGGCCAGTGAAGCATCCGCATGCAGGTACCAGGGATTGGGAAGCGGCTCCGCGGAGTCCTCCAGTGTCTCCCCTACCAACTTGACCAGTTCGTAAATGGAAACGGGACCCTCATCGGCAATATTGACTATGCGGCCATCGAAAGCCCCGGCCAGTCCCAGGTGCATAGCCGTAGCGATGTCGCGGTGGTGAACGGTACTCATTCGCATGGCGGAATGCCATTTTCTAGCCCGCAAAAGCTGGGGCAGCGTTTCCAGATGACCATCGCCATCGCCATACACGAACGGAAATCGCAGAATCAACCAGTTCAGACCGCTTTCCTGTACTTCCTTTTCGGCGGCAACTTTGCTCGCGGGGTACGGATGCTCCGGATGAACAGGATCGTCCTCGCGACCGGGATGCGAATTGTCGGCATCGTAGACGTGCGTGGTACTGGCAAAAATAAATCGGGCGTTGGGAGCGTGGATTTTAGCGGCAGCGATCACGTTTCGCGTACCTTCGAGGTTACTTTTCCAGATCAAATCCAGGTCTGGTGTACGGAAGACGGCGGCTAGGTGGATGATGGCCTCCACCCCCTGTACGGCCTGAGCAAGCGAGGCCTCGTCAAACAAATCGCCCTCCATAATCGACACGCCGGTCGGTACGTCTTTGCCCGCACGTACCAGTGCCCGACAATCCCAACCCGCTTCCATGAGACGGGGGAGCAGACGTGCTCCCACCAGACCGGTTACACCCGTTAACAGTATTTTTCCGAATGGCTTGTTCATTTACGTATGAGTTAAATACGGAACAAAATTCAGGTGTGTACGCTTAGCGGAGCCGGACGAAAACCGACAGGTTCAGGACAAATCCTGAAAAAACGCGGCAACCGTTTTCCCGGTTTCCTTTTTGAATACGCGGGAAAAGTAATCCGGGTCGTTGAAGCCCAGTTCAAAGGCCAGTTCTTTCACGGACGAGCGTTCCCCGTAGTACAGCCGACGTCTGGCTTCCAGAATAAGACGGTTGGTAATGAATTCCTTGGGCGATCGACCGGAATAGTGTTTGACAATCTGGCACAGGCTGTCGGTACTCACGGCCAGTTCCTCGGCAATCGCTTTGATACTCGGATGATCGATCAGGTTGTTTTCAACAAATACTTTAAAGCCAATGAATTTTGCGAGTCGGTCATCCGTCGGTTTCTTGTCCGCTGCAAAATAGGCTGTATTCAACTCCGTAAGCAGGCTATTTAGATGAGCCAGAATCAATTCAGGTTCCGTGTCCGGGCTGCGTAATAGCGTCTGGAGCATTTCGAAAATGGACTGTACCCGACCAGCAGCAGCGGGTGAAAATCGGATTTTCTGCTGGTTCAGTGGATTCAGTAAGAACGGATAAGGCTTCGGTAGTTGGGCCAGGCAGGCTTCATCAAAGCCCAGTTTATAATAATCCTTCGCGTGAATATGAATGGGAAGCTGCTGAATCTGGTGGGGTAAGCAGAACAGCATCTCGTGTTTTCCAACGTCGATCGTATCCAGATCCACGCCGTACCGGCTTGACCCCTCTAGTACAAAAATAAAAAAGTAGTAGGGTAAGCGATGTGTAAGACCGTATTGATCCGCGACCTCCGGCGATAGATGACCAAAATCCGGCGAAACGATTCGGATCGGTAGCTGATCGTTTTGGCTGAAGCCTCCGGTAATGAATGGATCGTAGGCATACCTGCTGTTTATAAAAGTGATACGGTTAAACATACACGCTTCCCTGCGAAAAGACAAACCTGGAACAGAAGTACTATTAGTCTGTCCAACCAGGAACGACGGTAGACTACTCCAAAGTTCAACTGCTACAGAAACGTTCTTCAGGAAGAAAAAATGCGTCTGGTTAAGACACCGCTAAACTCCGGCGATAGTCCGTGGGGGTGTACTGGTAATGTCGTTTGAAAAGTTTATTTAAATGGCAAACATCGGAGAAACCGAATTCATCCGCGATTTGAGAAATGGTCAGGGTACTCAGACTTAACCGAGTGGCTACCCGATTGAGCTTATATTGAATGATGTATTGCTGAATGGACTCGCCCACCTGTTGCTTAAATAGGGCCGCCAGGTGACTGGCAGAATAGTTGAATACTTCCGCCATGTTTTCCATTCGCAACAACTGAGGTTCTGTAATGTGCTGACCGATGTACGTCAATACGCGTTGGATAAACGCCGAAGGGCTTACCAACCGGGCAGATTCGCTAACCGAATGTTGAGCAAGATACCGATCTAATAAACTCAAAATGGTTTTCATCAGCGATTCAACGACCGAATTAGCCGGTACGCCGTGCAGTCGTTGTTCCGCCAGAATAATTTCTACTAAGGCCCGCAGACTTCGTTGTTCACTGGAATTACTGATGAGCGTACCCGATAACGGTACGCTATACTCGACGACGTGTGGCCATCCCTGACCCGCTGTCGGCATCAGACTGGCTACGTAAGGTATGGAGAACAACAGACTATAAAAGCAGGTCTTTTGAGAAATTTTGAAACTGTATCTATCCGAGGGTCCCAGAAAAAATACATCCCCAGCCTGGTACCTAGACTGATTTCCATTCACCTGATAGGAGCCACTACCGGCCTGAATCAGCACAATTTCGTATGAGGGATCTCTATTACCTGACATAGGCCAATGGTTGGCTTCAAATTGCTGGGCAAGAAGAGACTCGTTAGAAAGGAAGCGTTTCATAGTCCTGGATTTTAAAGGTAGAGCATCAGCTAGTGATACGCTTACCAACACAATGCCAAGGGTCATGAATAGGGCCTTGCAAAACACTATTCTCTGATAATCATCAATTTAACATTCACACACTGCTAAGACTCACCTCCAACAGAATAGAGCCTCCAATATATTGGAGCTTCGTTTGTGCGTAAATCGCCTCTTGTATCTTTACTCCGTATTAAATTGACGAAACGGCTATGGCTTACTACGGTGAACTGAACCGACTCCCTTCCCTACTGGTGGTGGAGGACGAGTTTCTGATTGCCCACGATCTTCGACGGATACTAACTAACGCGGGGTATGATGTATTAGGTTTGGTGGCATCGGTACAGGAAGCCAAGGAACGCATGGCCCAGCGAATACCGGATATTGTCTTACTGGACATTTTACTCATTGGGCCAGAAACGGGTATTGATCTGGCCGAATGGCTGAAAGAACAGGCCATACCCTTCGTTTTCCTATCAGCTAATCTTAGCAACGAGCTGCTCGAAGCGGCCAAACGCACGCAGCCCTTCGGCTTTCTGACCAAGCCGTTTCGCGAAAAAGACGTACTGACCACGCTGGAACTAGCCCGCTATCGTCACGCTCACAGCGAAGAAGCCAAGCTCCGGCAACAACAGGCCATTCAGATTGCCGTCAACAATGCTATTGTTACCATTCAGGATCGGGATCAGCTGTGTCTGGCCATTGCCCAGCAGATTAATCAGCTCGTCCCCTTTTCCTTTCTTAACCTGCGGATTGGCTTACCGGATGAGTCCTCTTTTTACTGGCTGATGCTGGAAAAAACGTCAGAAAATACGTTTGTACGGATCAATCCAACCGCTCTGTTGCCCAGCCAAACGGATGGACAAATGCTGGACAAACTGGATCGGGAAGCTCCGGATCGACTGGGTGAACAAAGCGGAATCTTTGTCGGTGAAGACTTTCAGCAACTCTGTGAGCATTACATCACCGCCCGCTCCTGCCGGGATCATTTTCAGGTACAATCGCTGATGCTCTTTCCCATTGAGCTCAAGCGTAATTCCAGAACTACGATCATAGTATCCAGTACCTCCCTGGAGGGATTCACGCCGAAAGAGTACCAGGCCGTTAGTCTGATTACGCCCCAGATTGCCCTGGCTCTGGATAATTTACTGGCTTACGAAGAATTAGAAGCTCGCCGCCAACTGAAAGCCATCGAACTAACGATTGTCAATGCCTTTCGAAATGGTAGTGATGTACGATCGGTTTTGGCCCAGGTGGCGGGTAGTATCAATGAACGAATGCCCGTGGATCTGGTCGCTCTGTACCGGGTTGGTCCAGCTCCGGAAACGGTTTCCGTGACGAGTATGGCTCAGAAAGAAGCCGGCGTTTTTGTGACTGTAACCGAGCAGGAACTCGGACAACGGCACGGCCTGCAGCCCGCCGACTGGCAACAGTCTTTGTCCGATATGCCCTACTGGCTTATGAAACCCACCCTTTGCGTCGGCAGCCAGTTTACGGATGGCCCATCCGGTAATGCCGTGAGTGATCTCTACCAGAAACTGGGTTTGCCTTCGGTCATGTACGTGCCCATTTTTATCAAAGATCAGGCCATGGCCTCGCTGGTACTGGCCAGTCGGGCCCCCTATGCCTTCACCTACAAAGACCTCAGCACCTTACAGGATATTAGCGTTCAGATGGGAATGGCCCTGGAAAACCTGCTGGCTTTTGAACGCATCAAAACCCTGAGTGAGCAGCTCGAACTCGAAAAAACCTACCTCACCGAAGAGATCAAGACCAGCCATAATTTCGAGGAGATTATTGGTTCCAGCTCTGCCTTACAAGCCGTATTCACCAATATCAGCCAGGTAGCCCGAACCGACGCAACGGTACTGATTCTAGGTGAAACCGGAACGGGTAAAGAACTGGTAGCCCGAGCCATCCACAACCGATCTACGCGGCAAGGCCGAACGGTTGTTAAAGTCAATTGTGCCGCCTTACCGGCCCAACTCATCGAATCGGAGTTGTTCGGGCACGAGCGGGGAAGCTTTACCGGGGCCACTGAAAAACGGATTGGTAAGTTTGAATTAGCCAATGGCGGTACCCTATTTCTCGATGAAATTGGGGAGCTTCCGCTCGAATTGCAGGCGAAACTACTACGGGCCATTCAGGAACGAGAAATTGAGCGGCTGGGGGGTAAAGGTCCGATCAAGATCGACACCCGAATCATTGCCGCCACCAATCGAAACTTACAGCAGGAAGTAGCCCAGGGACGATTTCGCTCCGATTTATACTATCGTCTGGCTGTATTCCCCATTGTCGTCCCCCCGCTCCGTGAGCGACCTGAGGATATTCGCCCCTTATCCATGCATTTTCTCCGGCGTCTCAGTAAGAAATTAGGCAAACCGCTGACGAGCATCGCCAATACTTCCCTGCAACAACTGCTTACCTACGACTGGCCGGGGAATATCCGTGAACTGGAACACGTCCTGGAACGAGCCGCCATCTTATCTCCTACCGCTACGCTGGAGCTGGCGGAACCTTTACGAACGAGTCCGTTATCGGGCGTACCGGTTTTTTCCAGCCCTTCGGCAGAGCAGGTACAGCCCATTGAAAAAACCATGCGGACGGCTATTCTGGCGGCTTTGGCTAAATCAGGCAATCGCATTCGGGGGAACGGTGGTGCGGCAGAACTACTGAATTTGAAACCTACCACGCTCGAAGCCCGGATGAAGAAATTAAACATCAGCGGGTATACTAAACCGACCAACAGCTAAAGCGGCCTATCCAGTACAACCTGCCTTTCTTTGGCTCGGTCCGCTTTGGGTGTACCGCCAAATTCTAAACAAATCTCCACCCCACTCGCTTGATTAATCACCAGATCGGCTCCAATTTGTCGACTCAGGCCCCGAATCATGGTGAGTCCCAGCGTGGAAACATCTTCAAGATTTAGCTCCTGGGGAAAGCCTACCCCATCATCGCAAATCCTCAGGCGGTACTGATGTGGTTGTACCAGCTGTAGTTGTATTCCAATTAATCCCGGACGATTGTGGGGAAAAGCGTATTTAAGTGAGTTGGTCACGCCTTCGTTAATGATCAGCCCAATGGGAATGGCCTGGGCAACATCCATTTGGATTCCCGACACATCCAGTTTGGTTCGGATGCTTTCCGTTTGCGGGAAGGATTCCATCAGGTAATCAACGATTTCATGGATAAACTCGGCCATGTTTACCAAAGCCAGATGTTCTGACTGATATAGTTTCTGGTGCATCAAAGCCATGGCATGTACCCGGTTCTGGCTATCCTTGATGGCCGTGCGGGCGTTAGAATCCTGTAGAAAATTCAACTGAGTATTGAGCATACTGGAAATAATCTGCAGGTTGTTTTTTACCCGGTGATGGATTTCTTTGAGCATCCATTCCTTTTCTTCCAGCAGATTTTCCTTCTCCAGTAGAATTTGCTCGAGCGAATCATTTTTACGATTGATTTCGAGCTGCTTCGTTTGTAAAAGCTGATTACTCCGCTGCTTAAGCCGGTACTGCTGGTAACTAACGCCTAATAATCCAGCCAGGAGAACGGCCCCAACGATAATGCCGTTGCGGGTTGTTCGTTCGTGGCTAAGCTCAATTTGCTGGAGTCGGCTTTGCTCGCGAAGCAAGGCGATGTCCTGCTCTTGCTTTCGGGTATCGTATTTGATTTGCAAACTGGCGATCTGCTTACTTTTCTTTTCATTAAACAGCGAATCACTTAACGCTTTGTGCAGCCGGAAATGTTGAATGGCCGACACGTAATTCCCCCGGGCCGAATCCACTTTGAATAACAGCAGGTGAATATCTTTGATGGTGGAACGGGCGTTTTTCTGCGGAGAAAAACTCAGGGCTTTACGAAGATGAAATTCGGCTTTTGCGAAGTCTTTTTGCTTCAAATAAAAAGTCCCAATGTCCTGCTCGGCCTTTTGAGAAGCCTCAAAATCCAGCTTATTCTTTTCGTACCAAGCGAGGGCTTCTTTGTAGTAGTGTTCGGCTATGGGATACTGATGCAAGGCATCGTAACAATAGGCTAAATTTTGAGCCACGCAGGCTTTTTGGATATAGGTATTGGTGGGAATTTCCTGAATCAGTTTATTCAGTAACTGAAGAGCTTCCTTCGGTTTATGTTGGGCAATCAGGTCTTTGGTAATAAAACCGGCGGTGTTAAACATGGCAAAGTTGGCTAACTTTTCCTGTCGCCACTTCGCCAGTGATTTTTTGTACCATTCCAAGGCTTTCGGATGGTTGCCCGTCTCCTCATAAATACGCCCCAAGTCACTGTAATAGGCGGCGGCAGAAGCCGTATCGCCCGTTTGGTGCATATTTTCAATGCCAAGAAGAGCATAGCGTAAGCCCTTTTCATAATCGCCCTTCAGGATACCTACACTGGATAAGGAATTATAGGTGTAATGGAGCTTTGGGTATTTAATGGCTTTGTAGCGATGTAATGCCTGGTTCAAACCCGCCTCCGCACTGTCCAGATCCCCCTGGTACAAATAGGTATCAGCAATTTCTTTCAGGGCACTGATTTCCTTTTCAGGACTAGGTAAAGACCGATACATGGCGGCCGCCTGACGAAAATTAGCAAAAACCGGTTGATAATCCTCACTGCTATTCCGCAACCAAACGGCCCACCTGAAGCGGGTATTGGCCTCCCCCAGCCGATCGCCGGTTCGCTGACAATCACGGATCAACCGCATCAATCGAGCTTGTCCATTTTGGGTATTTCTTTCTTCCAGATCTGCTACTACCAGCATACTTTCTGCATCATGGTACCAGCTTAACAAGTGCAGGGAGTCACTTAATTTTTTAGCCCGATTCAGATACGTTCGTCCACTATCTAAATCAATTTTAGCCTCCCCCGGCTTATAGATATGAAACTTGCCCAGTTCCATCAACACATGCACCCGGTTTTCGTCCGCTTTACTGTGGCGTAACTGAAGCAACAACTGATTGACCATGGGTCGGTTGATGTTCTGCCCAATCGCCGATAGGCTGAACAAAATCAGACCCAAGACAAGAACTGAACGCGTAGGTTTTCCCGTACTGATTCGCTGAATGGTTTGCCAATGGTTATGCATTCGATGAAGCGGCAGTAGCACTGCTCGTTAGAAGTGGCCACAAACAAAAATAGCTCACAATAAAGATACGAGCTTCCACGCCAATTAGGTTAGGGATTAGCCAGGGCTTATGGTTCTTGATCTAAAAGCTTAGGGGTTCCTTCCGGGTCTCTTATACGTGATTTGGAAAGAGAACGAACCACACCTAGCGACAAGCCTTGACCTTACCATAGTAGACACCTACTTACTAACTGAACCGCTTGATGTACAACCTTAATATTCGCACCTATAATCCGACGCATCGCGAGTCTGGGAAGGCCCTGCAAAGAAGTATTAACCGCTTTTTTGCAGGGCCTTCCCAGCTACTAATGATCAAGCCCTTTCAAGGATCTTTTTTAAATTCGTTCCCGTAGAAAAGCCGCGACCTCGGCTAAACGATTGGAAAAGCCCCACTCGTTATCGTACCAGGCGGCTACGGACAATAATTTGCCTTCTTTGGCCGTCAGGGGTAAATCGACGATGGACGAATGCGGGTCGGCGACGATACGGGAAGACGCCCACTGATCTTCCAGGACGTCCATTACGCCTTGCAAGGGCCCATCAGTGGCCGCTTTACGAAACGCATCATTGACTTCCGCTACTGTACAATCCTTTTCAGTAATGAGATTCAGTTCGGCAATACTCCCCGTGCGGGTAGGAACGCGGTACGCCTTACCCGTGATCTGAAGGTCTTTCCAGATAAACTGAAGAGCCCGGGCGGCCCCGGACGACGAGGGTATAATATTCTCCGCTGCCGCCCAGGAATCCCGGCGATCTTTCATGGGCTGGTCGGTCAGTGATTGGGAGTTGGTATACGAGTGAACCGTTGAGAAGAGTCCGTATTGGATGCCAAAGTTTTCCAGGATCACTTTGACCACGGCGGCCAGAGCATTGGTTGTACAGCTCCCCATGCTAATGATCCGGTGATTTGCCGCATCGAACGTATCCAGATTGATCCCTTTTAGCAGTACTGCATCACAATCGGCCAGCGTTTTACTGGGAGCACTCACCAGTACATACTTCGCTCCCCGCTCCAGATGAACCTGGGCTCCGGCCCGCGTTGTAGCCCGGCCCGTACAGTCTACCACCAGATCCACGCCCAGGGCGGACCAGTCCGGTACTTCCTTCGCGGAATTGTAGTAGGGAATGTTCCGGTCGCCGATGGTAAGTAGACCTTCACTGCCCGAAACGGGTTCCGGCCACCGCCCGTAATTGGTATCAACGGCAAACAAAGCGGCCAGGGTTGATTCATCGCGAATGTCCGCAATAGCGGTGGGCACAAACCACTGGTGCTGTAGAGCGATTCGTAGGAATTGCCGGCCAATTCGGCCAAATCCATAAAGTCCAATCGTTTTCATAAGAAGGTAAGAATACGGTTGATTGACAAACTATTTACCAAATCCGGAGCGGTAGGTGGAACATCTAAACTCGTTTAGTTTGTATCCAGCGGCGGTAGCCCTTTTTCTATTTTTGCCCGTGAGCCTTCGTATGGTTGGGGCAGTTTCAGCTGGCTTCCTAATTCCGTCAATGGCTCGTCAACGGTGAAACCGGGATTATCCGTTGCAATTTCAAACAGGACGCCTCCGGGTTCGCGGAAGTACAGGGAGAAGAAATAATCCCGGTTGATTTTGGAGGTGATTTGTAAGCCACTCTCCAGGATTTTCTCCCTGAATTCCATTTGAATCGCTTCATTAGCGACCCGGAAGGCTACGTGATGATTGGTTCCGGCGGCGTTGCGTCCGAGTATACCTTCCGGTTCTTCCAGCAAATCCACAATCGACGCAGTGGATACGGCATCGGTCTGAAATCGGTATCGATTCCCTTCCTGGGCAACCTGACGATACCCCAATACGTCGGTCAGGATTTTGGCCGTAGCCGCTATGTTTTGCAGGGTGAGCGTTACACTATGGAAACCTTGCGTTGCCATATTCCGCTTTACCTCTGCCGTTTCCCAGACTGCCGGATTCTCCGCTTGATTCGTAGCTAACAGGGTAAGGGCTAGACCATCAGGATCTGAAAATGGCAATATGGTTTCGTTAAAACGTTCGGTCCGTTCCCCCATGGATACATCCAGCTTCCGAAAACGCTCGGCCCATTGATCCAGACTACCTTTTGGAACGGAATATCCGATTTCCGTAGCCATCCCAATGCCGTTTCGACCCGGTCCGATTCCTTCCCAGGGAAAAAAAGTCAGAAGGGTACCGGGCGTACCCTTTTCATCGCCGTAATAAAAATGATAGGTCGTCGGGTCATCAAAATTGACCGTTTTTTTGACCATGCGTAAGCCCAAAACCTGGGTATAGAAATCATAGTTGCGTTTTGCACTATTGGCAATGGCCGTAATGTGATGCAGACCTAAAATGGAGCTATTCATAAGGTAAGAGGTAAACAGAGAAGTCGGCAAGGCTTCTCTGGCATAAAAAAATAAATAAAACGCAGCGGGTGTAGCCATCGACCCCCGCTGCGTTCTAGTCCTTATTTGTTTTTGACTTTGCTGGCCGCTTCAATAATAACCGACGCAATTTTTTCCGGTTGAGCCAGCATCGCGACGTGACTCGTAGACACTTCCACCGTAGTAGCCTTGAGCTTCTTCGCCAGCGTCCGTTCGAGATCAGGGTTGATCATCCGGTCGTTAGCCGCCACCACGTACCAGGAGGGCTTCGTTTTCCAGGCCGCTTTCGAAATTTTCTCCTTCAGGGCGGCAAACGCCTGCGGTCCCTGCGTGGCCAGAATCAGTTTTCGCTCGGATTCGGGTAGATCCTGGGCAAAATCTTCGAAAATACCCTTCGGTGACATGCTGACAAAGCCGTATTTATCAGGGCGAATTTCATCATTGCCAGGAGTGGCCGGAGCCGTTTGAACCAGCTCCAGAAAGGATTGCCCTTCATCGGGAGCGGCCGCGGCTACGTAGACGAGTCCGGCCACCTGCTCGTGGTTACCCGCCTCGGTAATGACAACGCCGCCCCAGGAATGACCCACCAGCAGTACCGGACCATCCTGAAGCTCAATAGCCCGTTTGGTCGCGGCTACGTCTTCGCTCAGGGAGGTCAGTGGATTTTGTACCGCCCGAACGTGTAAACCCCTGGCTTCCAGAAGCGGAATCACTTTTGACCAGCTGGAGCCATCCGCCCAGGTACCGTGCACCAGTACGACATTTTTAACGCCAGTGGCCCCTGATTGAGCCATTGATTCTTCCGTTGCGGTCATGAGTAGAGTGGTTAGTACGCCGAATACGACGCGTTTGAGAGTTCCCATGCGTAGAAGAGGAATGGGTTGGATTAACGCAGGTATTTTTTGAGTTCAGCCGCCGCGTGCAAAAAGAGCGAGCGTACCGGAGGGAGATCGGCTAAGCCGTTGAGCAAGCCGAAATCGTGAATCATTCCGTTGTACCGGATGGTCGTGACGCTGACGCCCGCTTCGTCCAGTTTTCGTCCGTAGGCTTCTCCTTCATCGCGTAGAATATCGTTTTCGGCGATTTGAATCAGGGCCGGTGGCAATCCCTGGAGTTGTTCGACGGTAGCCTGTAAGGGAGAAGCGTACATCTGTTTGCGTTCCGCCGGATCGGTGGTGTACTGATCGTACAGCCACTTCATCAGCGGGGTAGTCAGGAAACGGTCCTCTCCAAAGAGTTTATACGAATCGGTTTCAAAATCCGCATCGACAATGGGCCAGAACAGTACCTGACATTTAATATCCGGACCGCCGTTTTCTTTGGCTTTCAGGCAGGTTACGGCAGTCATATTACCACCGACGCTATTGCCTACCACCGCCAGCTTGGTGGCGTCTACGTTGATTTCATCGCCGTGTTCAGCCACCCATTTGGTAGCGGCGTAGATTTCATTGGTGGCCTGGGGGTACTGAGCTTCCGGACTCGGCGTATAGTTGACGAAGACAGCTACAAATCCGGACGCCACCACTAAATCGCGTACCAACCGCTTGTGCGTGGGGAAATCGCCCAGTACCCAGCCGCCTCCATGAATATAGATGAATACGGGCAGTTTTTCCGCTACTCCCGCGGGCCGTACGATGTTGAGCTTAATGGTGTAGCCATCCGCCGTGATCATCCGTTCCGATTCGTCGATTCCCGATAGGTCCACGGGTACGGAAGCCTGGGCGTCGATCAGCACTTGCCGGGCCTTTTGAGGTGACAGGGTTTCCAGCGGTGGCCCTCCGGCTGAATTCAGGATTTTCAAAAAGGCTTTTACCCCCTGCGACAAATGAGGATCCTGAGCGTAGGGAACGGGTTTGAGTTCCTCAAGCGTAGTTGCACTGTTCATACGATTCGATGGATTTAGGTGATAAATCAAGTAGGCGGCCCAGCGTAGTACGGGTGTTAGGTACTGCGAATGGATAAGACAAACCTACGGCCTGAATAGCCCTTGGAAACGGTAAGAATCGACGGTAATGCGGTACTTTGACAGGGTTTTCACGGCCAGCAGACCCGAATGCTGGCAAGAGATAGTACGAATGCCTTGTGAGCGTTCGAAAAGGAATTTTCTTTTACCTCAGGAGCTTCCCCAAAACTTTTCGTCATTGAATAGGAGTACCCTTAAATCGGACTTCTTTGTTTTAACCCCCTGAGCGGGAAAAGGAATACTTGATGCAATGGAAGCACTGATCGATTAAAAGGATAAGTACCTTTGAATCCAGACCAGGCGACTCTCCCTTGAAAAAACAATCGTCCCCCTTCTTACAATTTGAACTCTCGCCGGATGCTCAGGCGGGGATCTGGGTGAATCGCCTGGACCCCGTTTCGACGACTACCGCTCATGGGGTCACGCAGGCTCATCAGGATGATCATTACCTGTTTGTACTGGTTACCCGGGGGCAGTACCTCGTTACTCTTGATTTTGAGGATTTATCCCTTGCCGCTCCGGCTTTTCTGTTGGTGTTTCCGGGTCAGGTTCATTACCTGCGGGAAGCGTACCAGGCCCAGGGCTGGGCCATTGAATTTGATGCTTCCCTGGTTGACCCTTCGTTCTCTTTTCTACTGGAACAATTCCTCCCCCGCCCGCTCGTACTCGACGAAGGGTCCGACTTTTACCATAGATCCCTGACGCTGATTCAGCTCATGAACGACCTGCAGTCGGATGCGACTCTGGAGTCCTCCAATCGATCGGTACACTATCTGCTGGCTGCTTTACTAAGTCTGCTGACGAGTCAGGTAAGTACAATAAGCCATACGGATAAGCCGCCCGAAAACCGGGGCTCGCAAATCGAGCAAGCCTTTCGGGTCTTACTCCAGCGTCACTTCAAAACCTGGAAACAACCCGCTCAGTACGCGGCGGAACTGGCTATTACCGTAGCTCATTTAAACGATACGGTCAAGGGCCTTACGGGGTATTCGGTCTCCTCGCACATTCAGCAACGATCTATGCTGGAAGCCAAACGCCTGCTGTACACGACTTCCCTCAGTGTCAAAGAAATCAGCTATCAGGTCGGCTACGAAGAACCCGTTTATTTTGGCAAGCTCTTTCGGAAGACAACGGGACTTACTCCGCTGGCCTTTCGGAAGCAATTCCGCGATTAGGACTAGTTTTGCCTTTTTTCCTACTACCTACCTCCCTGCAAAAAAGGCGTGTTTTGCATCACACAATCAACGATGTCATGCAAAGCGAACTCAACGTACCCGTTATACTGAACGCAATCCAGAAAGCTGGAAATGCTTTCAAAACAGATTTCCGGACGATTCCGATTCCACAAACGAATGATGCCTTCTGGCAGGAACTGAATCGCATTGACCAGCAGTGTTTAACGATTCTCAAAGAGGCCCTGACTACCCATTTCCCAGCGATTCCCTGGCACGAAGAAGAGTTTAGTTACGACCTACAAAATCAACCGCTGGCGATCGATGAATACTGGCAGTGCGACACCATGGATGGGGCCATTCAGTACTTGCAGCACATCGACGGCTGGACCATCAATCTGGTATTGATCCGCCAGGGTCAGCCCTACTTTGCGGCTATCTACGATCCAATGCATGATGAGTTGTTCTGGGCTGAACAGGGTAAAGGTGCCTTTCTGAACGGCTCCCCGATCAAACCCAGTCAGAAAACGGATTTACAACTCATGCTGGCCGTTTTTGAATACCCGCAGGGGTCCGCCACCCAACCCGTCTTAAACCAGAAAACCGGTCAGGCCGTAACGGATTTGCTTACGCACGTGGGCGTGCTGCGTAACTATGGTCCCCACGCTCTGCAACTGGCCTACGTGGGAGCCGGACGCATTGATCTTTTTTACGAAGAAGGTTTCGATACGTACAACTGGTTACCGGGCCTGCTCATTGCTCAGGAAGCCGGAGCCGATGTTCGGACGACGGACGGACGTCAATGGCACTGGGGCGAAGGCAGTTTGCTGGTAACCGCTCCCGGCGTTGCCGACCAGTATCTACAAGCCCAGTCAAAAACTCACGAACGCGTATGAAAATTGCAATTATTGGTGCTTCGTCGGGAATCGGGTTGCTGACTACGCAACAGGCCCTTCGTAAAGGGCATACCGTAACGGCCCTGGCTCGTAGCGAAATTCCCCTACCCGATCATCCCCTGTTAACCAAGATTCAGGGCAATGCTACCGCTCCGCAGGACTTACAGAAAGCGGTTCAGCAGGCCGAAGCCATTCTAATCACCATTGGTACAAAAAAGAAAAACGCGGGTACGCTATTCACGGATACGGCTCGGGCTTTGCTAAGCCTGCCAGACTCTATCAAAGTACCGATTTTGTGGGTTACGGGCTTTGGGGCGGGTACCAGCAAACCTTACCTGAGCTGGTGGATGAAGCTGGTAATCCATTTTTTTCTCCGGAACGAATACGAGGATAAAGGACAAGCAGAACAACACTTGCAGCAAAGCTCCCTGTCCTGGGAGATCGTCCGACCCGGCATGCTCACCAATCAGGATCTGAACCCCTCTTATCGCTTCTATCCACAGCTGGAAGCAGGCATGCGGGTCGGCCCCATTTCCCGAGCCAGTGTAGCGGATTTTTTGATTAAAGAGGCTGAAAATCCCCAATTCCTGCACCACGCCGTAGCGTTAAGCAACTGACGTACACTAAATGACCCGATGGACTTGCTAAAGTCGCCGGGTCATTCGTGGTATCGTTTATATCCGGTGCACAGACGTTAATGCTTCTTTCCTACCGCAATCATCGAGCAGCGAAAACCAATCGTAGCCGTCGAAGAATCCTGGTCCAGATAACGACGCGTACCCGGAGCAAGCCAATAGGCGATGTCCGCCCAGGAACCACCCTTGTACACCCGCGAGCGATTCGAAATGAGCGAATTGAAATCTTCTGTATCGTAGTTTTTTGCCTGGTCCAGATACCCATCGCGACGAACAGGATTCAGATCGCTAAACACCTGGAACGAGGTCGGACGGTACACATCCCATACCCATTCGTTAACGTTGCCCGCCATGTTGTACAGACCAAAATCGTTGGGGGGATACGAGTACACTTCATCCGTAATGATGGCCCCGTCGTTGCTTCTCCCGGCAATACCCGCGTAATCGCCGCGACCGCGTTTATAGTTCGCCAGCATCGTACCTTTATTCCGGCCTGAGCTTTTTCGCAGGGAGGAGCCATCCCAGGGATAAACCCGCTGGTGAGTTTGGTTCTCATCCACGTACTGCGTTCCGATCAGGGCTTTGGCCGCGTACTCCCACTCGGCTTCCGTGGGCAGGCGATAATTGGGCAAAACGTAACCCGTTTCGATGGCCGCTCGCCCGCCCGAATACTGCTGAGCGGTAGCTTCGGCCAACGCCTCGGCTCCTTTCTTTCCTTTTTTACCACCACCAGTTGCCTTACGGGCCAGATCGTTGTTGACGGCTCCCGTACGCCAGGCCGAATAATCCTGAGCTTGCACCCACGATACGCCTACGACGGGATACATCCGGAAGCCGGGGTACCGCAGGTATTGCTCTACGTACGTATCGTTGAAGGCCATTTCGCTGGCCCAAACCGTGGTATCCGGCAGAGCGGCTTCGTAAAATTCCTGCGAAGAATCCCGCTGAATCGCGTAGAGGTATTCCAGGTAGTGCACGTTAGCGATTTCGGTTTCATCCATGAAGAACGACTGTACCGTTACAGTCCGATCCACATTGTTGTGAACCCCCGCGACATCTTCTTCCAGCGAACCCATCACAAAGCGACCGCCTTCGATATACACCAGGTTCGGTCCG